>CAYWSI010000080.1:0-8586 GCA_964460585.1 uncultured Algimonas sp. | reverse complement strand
TGAAGCTTTGCGCCAGACCAATGGCCTGCCATAAGCGCCCTATGAAACATTATATATTCGCAGCATTGATTTTAACGGGATGTGCGGAGGCGCAATCTCCTACCTCGCCAACTTCATCACCGCCGACGCCCGCACCAGAGGTTTTCCCAACGGAAATTTCTGCGGAGCTATCGGGGCGCTTCACCCAGCTCGCCTTAGATTGCGTGCAACAGGAATTTCCAAATAAAATCTCCCGCACAACAAATGATGCAGAGAGTATCGGTCGTCCTAAAACCCTATTTCCTGTATTTTACGGCTGTTTTGATTGGCATAGCGCCGTTCACGGACATTGGTTATTAGTCCGGCAGTTACGAGTTGGCCCGCAAGACGCGGCTTGGCGCGCGAAAGCCAACGCCAAATTAGACGCGAATATCACCCCTGAAAATATTGCGGGAGAGCTAGCAAACTTCCGCCGTTCTGAACGCGGCTCATGGGAGCGGCCATATGGCTGGGCCTGGGTGTTACAACTCACGGCGGAACTCCGCGAATATGATGACCCGAATGCGAAGCGCTGGCTCTCTGCATTACAGCCTTTAGAAGCCGATATTGTGCAAGCCACAAAAGACTGGCTCCCTAAACTTGCCTATCCCATCCGTCTTGGGACACATAATCAAAGCGCTTTTGCCTTTACATTAATGTGGGATTGGGCGGAGGTTGCAGGCGATGAAGACTTCGCCGCGCTGCTGAAATCCAAATCTATGGATTTCCACGCGGGAGATGTGGATTGCCCCCTCGTCTATGAACCATCAGGGGAAGACTTCCTCTCCCCTTGCCTCATGGAGGCCGATCTCATGCGCCGTATGATGAACCCCACTGACTATGAGGTTTGGCTCAGTGCCTTTCTCCCAAATATTCCAAAAGACGGCTCAGCAGATTGGCTTGCCCCCGCAATTGTAAAAGATGCAAGTGATGGAAAACTGGTGCATTTGGACGGCGTTAATTCTTCCCGCGCCTGGAATCTCTATAATATAGCGCGCGCTTTACCCGAAGGTGACCCCCGCCGCGCCAGCCTCATTGCCGCTGCGGATATACATAAAACCGCAGGCGTAGCTGCTGTCTCAGATGAGCATTATTCGGGCAGCCATTGGCTGGCGAGTTTTGCGACCTATCTCATGACGGATAGAGGTTGGTCAGAATAAGCCGCTGAAATGTTGAAGACTAAATTCAAATTCAAAATTGAGTCGGATTCTGCGCAATGGCGACTGGTCGTGCACGAAATTATAAAGTCTCCGCAACGACAGCGATTTGTCATCACACGGAACGGAGAGTCGGTTTTTGATGAAACTTATGTTTCCGACTCTAGCGTTTTGACGGGTTCGCGAATTATACCTCTCACCGATTATAATGTAGAATTAGAGTTTGGCGCAGTTTCGCTTATGAAATATGCGCTCATCGTAAGACGCGACGAAGAGGTGCTTTGGCGCAGTTCCGACAAACCCTTTCGCGAAGGCGGGAAAGTGGACGGGTTTATTTCCAAAATGGAGGCCGTCGCAGATAAGAATAACACACCGGAAAAACAAGCCATGCTGGAGCGTCAAAAAAAGCTGCGGCCCTCTATTATTATTGATATTAGTTTTGGCGTGCTTTTCTTTTTCGTGGCACGGGAATTTGGTCTCGTAACAGCGGCGCTTACAGGCGCGGCCGCAACAATCGTCCTTGTTGCGGTACAGCCCTTTACCAAACATGATTTGCTCGGCGGATTTGCAGTCTTTGGCGTCGTCATGTCTTTAATTAGCGCAGGTATAGCTTGGGGGTTTCAAGACGACCTTGCGATTAAATTACGCGGGACCATTATGTCGATTATCGCAGGTAGCTTCGCCCTTTACGACGGCTTTATTTTAAAAGGCGGCTATCTTGGCAAACGCATGGCGCTTTATATGGAAGGACTCGGCAAGTTAAATCCAAGAAAGGCCTCATTTGCCTTGGCGGGTTCGACATTTGTTTTAATGTCGATAGACACGCCGCTCGCCTTTATTCTGACGACTGACCAGTGGATTTGGTATAATGCGTTTTTCGACAATATCATCGCTATCCCAATCATCATTGGCGCGATGTTTATGGCGCGCGAAAAGCGGGTTAAGCCGTTAGAGAAAGAGACAACATGACGGATGCTTTCGCGTTTAAGAAAGAGACCGCCGCAGCTTGGTTCAAAACCCTGCGAGATAATATCTGCGCTGAGTTCGAAACCTTAGAGCGTGAAGCGCCAGCGGAGCTCTACCCCGAAGAGCCCGGACGATTTGTTTATGAAGATTGGCAGCGCAAAGTCGAAAATGGCGGCGGCGGCACTGGCGGTATGCTGCGCGGACGTCTTTTTGAGAAATGCGGCGTCCATATAAGCGTCGTCAAAGGTGAATTTGATGCTGAAATGGCGGCGCGTGTTCCCGGCGCTGATAAAGATCCCAGCTTTTGGGCGGCAGGTATTTCTCTTATCGCACATCTACGCAATCCGCGTATTCCAGCCGTCCATATGAATACGCGATATATTGTGACCACCAAAGACTGGTTTGGCGGCGGCGGCGATCTCACCCCGACACAAGCCGTGGACCGCACCCAAGAGAGTCCCGATGCCAAAGCCTTTCACGCCGGGATGAAAGCTGCCTGCGACGCTCATGCTGTGGCCGATTATGACAAATATAAAGACTGGTGTGATGAATATTTTCATTTGAAACATCGTGATGAGCCGCGCGGTATTGGCGGCATATTTTATGACCGCCATAATAGCGGGGATTGGGATGCTGACTTTGCGTTCACCCAAGATGTGGGCCGCCATTTCATCAAAACCTATGCCAAGATTGTCCGTGGCCGTATGGGTGAACCGTGGACAGAGGATGAGCGCGAAGAACAGCTCATCACGCGCGGACGCTATGTCGAATTTAACCTGCTCTGGGACCGCGGCACGACATTCGGCTTAAAAACAGGCGGCAATGTAAAAACCATATTGAGCAGTATGCCACCCGTTGTGAAATGGCCATAAGAAATGAGAAAAGGCATAAGAATTTTATGGAATTACCGACATCTAAACCCAAAATCCTCCTCTTCGACCTCGGCGGCGTTATTGTCCCTTGGGTCGGTACAGATTTCCTCGCTAAGTTTAACGACATCTCACAGAATGATGTCACAGCACGATTAAGTCAGAGCAAAGTCTTTCACGCTTTTGAAAGGGGGCTCGCCAGCGAGGAGGATTTTTTAGCAGAGTTGCCACGCTTATTTAATTTGCCAGATACAGATGTCACAGCACTCTGGAATAGTTGGGTTCACCCGCCTTACCCAGGCACATTAGAGACCTTAGCGAACTTAAAAACGCGTTTCATAACGGCTTGTCTTTCTAATACCAATGCCATTCATTGGTCACATCTCAACTCAATGTTTAATTTGGAAAGCACATTTCATTTCGCTTTTGCCTCTCAGATCATAAAGGAGGCAAAACCAGACCCCATGAGCTACAGAAAACCGATTGAGATTATGAATTGTAATATTGAAGACGTGTGGTTCTTTGATGACACCCTTGCAAATATTGACGGCGCACGGGCGGTTGGACTTACAGCTTTCCATGTAGACCGCAAAGTCGGGGTGCTTCCATTGTTGAAAGAGCTGGGCCTCAATTCATAGGTCATATTTGGCAAAATTCGAGACTTATGATATATGAACGTCATGAAAACATATCGTATCGCCCTACTCGCTATCGGATTGACAGCCTTTGCAGGAAGCGCTCATGCGCAGTTAGTTGTACTCGGCAAAGGACATGCGGCACAATGTTACGATTATGCATTTTCTGGAAATAATGGATCCCGCACGGCCCTTGAAACCTGCTCCAACGCCCTCGACACTGTGATTTCAAGAAAAGACCGCGCCGCCACCTATGTGAATCGCGGCTTGCTATATATGCGAAAAGGTGACCAAGAAAAAGCCATGACGGATTATACGACCGCCCTCAAAATCAAACCTGATCTAACGCAAGCCTATGTGAATCAAGGCGCTTCTTTAATAAGGTTAAAGAAATTCGACGCGGCTATTGAGGCTCTGAACACAGCGCTAGAGGATAAAGAAAGTCCAACACGCGCTGCCGCGCTCTATAACCGAGCGATCGCTCTCGATTGGAAAGAAGACTATAAGGGGGCCTATTTTGACCTAAAAGAAGCCCTCGGCATTCGTCCCGATTGGACGCCAGCGCTAAATTTGATTTCACGTTATGAAGTCAGGCCAGCAGGTTAACGCCGCTTACCAGAGACCAGATTGCCCCGTTTGTGTTTGAACCTCACAAACTTATCGTCCAATTCATTGATATACGCCCCAAAGATGCTTATGTCGGCTCTTAGAAATTCCGGAACCCCGACTCATGAAAAAAATTCAACCGACATATGATTACGATGATCTCATCATTAGTGGTGAAAAATCGCTTTTTGGGCCCGGCAATGCTAAATTGCCATTACCTCCCATGCTTATGTTGGACCGCATTCTGAATATGGATGAAACCAGCGGTGCCTATGGCAAAGGCGAAGTCGTTGCACAACTCGACATTAATCCAGATCTTTGGTTCTTTGAGTGTCACTTTAAGGGTGACCCCGTTATGCCGGGTTGCCTCGGACTGGATGCGATGTGGCAGCTCGTCGGGTTTTGGCTCGGCTGGTCAGGCGGTCAAGGCCGTGGACGCGCACTCGGCGTTGGCGAAGTGAAATTTACAGGTCAAGTCACACCCGATATTAAAAAAGTTCGCTATGAAATTGATATCAAGCGGGCCATTCGCAGAAAGCTTGTCCTTGGCATTGCTGACGGCCGCATGTATGCAGATGACGAATTAATCTACCAAGCCAAAGATCTTCGGGTCGGCTTGTTTATCCCTCCCACTGAAACTCCAGAACAGGGTTCATAATTATGCGTCGCGTTGTTGTAACTGGTCTCGGAATTGTCTCTTGCATCGGTAATGATGCCGATACAGTTGCAGCCAATTTAAAAGCTGGCAAGTCTGGGATTGATACAGATGAAAAAATGGCAGAGCTCGGCTTTCGCAGCCAAGTGTCAGGTCGTCCTGATTGCGATTACAAAGAAATCATTTCGAAGCGCTCCTACCGCTTCATGGGAGATGCGGCGGGCTGGGCGGCTGTCGCTATGCAAAATGCGATTGAAGATGCAGGCTTAAGCAACGAACAAGTGTCTCATCCGCGAACAGGTATCATTGCAGGGTCTGGCGGACCATCATCGCTAGAAATTGTCCGCGCGGCTGACATCACACGCAAGAATAATAGCCCGAAACGTATTGGACCTTTTGCTGTCCCGAAAGCTATGTCTTCGACGGTATCAGCAACGCTTGCCACGCATTTTAAAATTCAAGGCGTCAATTATTCCATCACCTCTGCCTGTACAACATCTCTGCATTGTATCGGCTCTGCGGTTGAGCAAATCCAATGGGGTAAGCAAGACGTTATTTTTGCAGGCGGCGGCGAAGAATTAGAATGGTCTATGTCATCTCTCTTTGACGCCATGGGCGCCATGAGCAGCAAATATAATGATACGCCAAAACAAGCGAGCCGCGCCTTTGATCAAGACCGCGACGGATTTGTTATTGCGGGCGGTGCAGGCATGCTTGTCCTCGAGGACTATGAACATGCGAAAGCCCGCGGCGCGAAAATCTATGCGGAAGTTATCGGCTATGCAGCCACCTCAGATGGGTATGATATGGTCGCACCATCTGGTGAAGGCGCAGAACGAGCAATGCGTCTGGCGTTGGAAACGGCTGGATTAGAGACGGTTGATTATATCAATCCACACGCCACCAGCACACCCGTTGGCGATATTGCGGAAACCAATGCGATTGAACGCGTCTTTGGCCTAGACGGACCTTATGTATCGGCAACTAAATGCCTCACAGGTCACAGCCTTGGCGCAGCAGGCGTGCAAGAAGCCATCTATACACTTTTGATGATGGACCGCGGTTTTGTGGCCCCCTCTATCAATGTCTCAACACGGGATGCCGAAATCCCCGCGATTAACATCGCAACTGAGGCCGTAGAAACGGAAATCAAGACAGCCATGTCAAATAGCTTTGGTTTTGGCGGTACAAATGGCAGCGTAATTTTCAGCAAAGTCTAGCCCAAAATATCGGTCCGCCCAAACTGGGCGACCACATGACCAGCGTGAAGTGAGAGAAAACACATGGCAGATAATCAATTCCCAACTGGCACCCTGATGGCCGGAAAACGCGGGCTCATTATGGGCGTTGCGAATAAAAACTCTATCGCTTGGGCAATCTCCCAACAGCTTGCCGCACAAGGCGCGGAGCTGGCTTTCACCTATCAAGGCGACAAGCTCCTTCGCCGAGTGAAGCCTTTAGCAGAAAGCGTCATGCCCAAAGGGTCAAACGGACTTCCAATTCTGCTCGATTGTGACGTCACAAATGACCAACAAATGGAGTCGGCCTTTCATACGCTCAAAGAAGAATGGGGCGAAATCGACTTCCTCGTTCATGCCATAGCCTTCGCTGGTAAAGATCAGCTGGCGGGATCATTTGTCGATCATACAACGCGAGACGGATTTAAATCCGCGCTCGACATCTCGGCCTACAGCTTCGTCGATGCCTCCCGCCGTGCGAGCCAAATGATGAAAGACGGCGGCTCTATCATCACCCTCACCTATCTCGGCTCAGAACGTGTTGTGCCGAATTATAATGTCATGGGCGTTGCCAAAGCAGCCCTAGAAGCCTGCACACGTTATATCGCAGCCGACCTCGGACCACGCGGCATTCGCGTCAACGCCATTTCAGCGGGGCCAATTAAAACACTCGCTGCAGCGGGTATCGGGTCAGGCCGTCATATGTTCCGATTCAATAAAGCCGCCAGCGCGCTGCAAGATAACACAGACCCAAAAGGGGTCGCAGGCGCGGCGCTATATCTGCTCTCAGACCTCGGTCTTTCCTGTACAGGCGAGACACACCACGTTGACGGCGGCTTCCACGCCATCGGCATGCCGCAAGAAGCCCCGCTGCGCGAGAGCCTCGCTGACTAAGCCGAGCAAAATATCAGCCAATAAGAAGCTCGGCCGAAAGGCCGAGCTTCTAAACTAATGATAAGTTTTGTTACGCTGTAAGCGCCTTCAGTAGATCATCCTGAGCCTTATCAGCTTCCGCCAATCGCTCTTCTATATCGAGCGTTTCCAAAGCCAGTTGTTGCTGCAAGGTTTGACCTTGTGCATAGGCCTCGCCCGTTTGGGTCACAGCTCCATTATGCAAATCAATATCGACGCTTATTGTACCCACGCGGCCATTATCAAGTAAGGCTCGAATTTTAAGACCAAGCGTTTCGCCATCTGCTGGACGAGAAACATCCATAAAGTCAGACCCGGTCGCCCAATTAATCCAAGCTGGCAGAGGCGACCCATCCGCCAATGTGACATCCCAACTGCGTACATTTACGTCGCAGACGGCAGACAGGCTGGACCCAAGCGAAACCGTGAGATTATGGTCATAGGCAACAGCCTCAACAACCATATAGGCACACTCATCTCCCATGGCTGGAAGATTGACGGCAACCATACCGCCGCGGAACCCGCGATCTCCAAACATACGGCCATATTCATCACGGGCATCTAATGCACGTTCATGGAAATAGCGCTGCAAGTCGATCGGTTGATCTTCAAGGAACTCATAAGGATCAATGTCATTTATAATTCCAAGATCTCTGCCAAGTTCGGCCGTATCATTTGGAATGATAAATCCGTCCTCATTCACCTGAAGCGTCAATTCAACCTGATCTGTTCCGCCCTCACCGTCAGAGACAGTGACAGTGAACACAAATGGGTCAGTCTGAGGCGTCGTTAGCGTTCCCGAAATAACACCCGTAGCCGGATCAATAGATAATCCTGGCGGCAGATCTTCCGCGCTAAAGGTCAACACATCATCGTCAGGATCTTGTGTGACCGCGCCGACATCAATGGTGATGGTTTCACCGACGACAGGCGGGGTTGCTGGCAGTTCAACCAACCCAATAACAGGTGCTGGATTGGTCACATTGAAAGTAAATGTAACATCAACACTAGCTCCATCGGAATCCGTGGCCGTCACGGTTACCTCATATGGACCCAATTGCGACGCAGAGCTATCAATAGTCCCTGTAATGAGACCAGTTTCAAGGTCAATGCTCAGGCCTTCAGGCAGACCGGCAGCGCTATAGGTCAAGACATCACCATCCGGGTCAGCAAAGACTGCGGCTGTTGGGATAAAGACCTCACTGCCATCTTCTGATGAAACCGAAAGCGCACCAGACAATGAAGAACTAATATTGCCGCCACTAACATCTGGGCCGCCTAAAAGCTCAGCCGTGGCAGTCGGACCATCATTGACGGGCGTAACCTCGAGGTTAACCGTCGCTACATCCGTTCCGCCTTCACCATCGCTGATAGTGTAAGTAAAGCTATCTGGTCCATTATAGTCTGAGGTCGGCTCATAGCTGACAGTTCCGTCTGCATTGAGCGTTACAACCCCGCCGCTTGGCAGCGTCGTTGGAACGCCCACTGTTACCGGCACGCCGTTGATCTCGGTAATGACGAGGTCATCGC
>CAYWSI010000079.1:0-8634 GCA_964460585.1 uncultured Algimonas sp. | reverse complement strand
CTGCGCTCTATTATTTACAGCGCCTGCGAGACGAAGCGCATAGGTTTGCTATTGGCACCCATCGGGCTCGGCGAAAGAAATCAATGGTCGTAAATCCGCTAGATGGGATTGACGGCATCGGTCCGGGGCGCAAGAAAGCCTTATTGAGCCATTTTGGTTCAGCCAAGGCCGTAAAGGGCGCGACGGTCGAAGATTTGGCATCGGTAGAGGGGGTCAGCCAAAAGCTGGCGCAGATAATTCATGACTACTTCCATGAAGACTGAAGACACAATTGATAGTCCCAAAGAGATTGGCGGAGCTTTTGCTGATGCGCTGACATGGCTTCGTATTTTGATTATGCCGCTTGTGGCTTTTCTAATTTGGAAAGGATGGCAGCCCATTGAAGCGGGCGGGATTGATATTGGCCTAACGGTATTAGCCTCTGTTTTATTCGCTATCGGGGCTCTGACGGATATATTTGATGATTTCTTTGGTGGAAATGAGCGGTCTATACATCGGCGTTTCGGCTATTTGGATGATATCGCAGATACTATTCTCGTTATTGGAACACTGGCGGCTTTAATATATGTGATTCACCGCGCTGGTGTGATGTCTTGGTTATTCCTCGTTCCGGCTGCTGTGCTTATCGGGCGAGAAATAATTGTTGGGATGTTCAAAGGTTATGAGCTGTCGCGCTTTATTCTTCCAGACACGCTTTTGTCTAATCTGAAATCAGGTTTATCGATGTTGGCGACCTGCTTACTTTTAGCTTCGCCATGGTTGCAGTCTTGGTTTGACCGTAAATTGACAGGTGTAGAGGACGTCGAAAAAGTCTTTGCAACCGCGTCACCGACCATATGGATTATTGGGCAAGTCATCCTTTGGGTGGCTGCCATTATCTCGTTCATCACCGCTGTTCAGATTTTTCGGACAGATTTCTCAGCCGCAAATGAGACTTAGATGAGCGATGCAAACATACCAGAGACAGGCCAACGTCATTCGCTCTGGTGGCTGCCCAATGCTCTGACCATAGGGCGCATTCTGACGGTGCCAATTTTGATGGCCGGTATTTTGGCGCTCGGCATGCAACACGAAAGTCGCTTGGCTACTATTCCTGTCGTTGGCGGATTATTTATCGCGGCCACGGCGACGGATTGGCTGGATGGTTATCTGGCCCGTAAGTGGAAAGTTGTGTCAGGATTTGGGCGGATGATTGATCCGATTGCCGATAAATTATTGGTCGCGGGTTGTTTGATTGCGCTTTGTATCGTCGCGCGGGGGAGTTGGATATTTTTGGTGCCTGCTGTCACAATCATCTTTCGCGATATTTTGGTGTCCGGTGCGCGAGAGCATGCGGCGCTGACAGGGAAGGTAATGCCGCCGACCAAGCTCGCGAAATGGAAAACAGCTTTTGAAATGGCTGCAGTGGCTGCACTTATTGTTTGGGTTATAGGATTAGCAATCTTGCCTTTTGCAGATGTCATTCCGCAAATTACACGGGTCTCGAAACACCTTGGTTTAGGGATGTTGTGGATTGCGGCTTTGCTGTCCGCTTATACGGGGTCTCTCTATCTTCGTGCAGCTGTTACCGATTAGTCTGGTGACAAAAGGGCACGAGTCGCGATAGGCGCTCTCCCGCAATGTCACTTTGGACCCATATATCCCTTGCTGCGGCCCGTCTCTTCGGTCCGCCGCGTGCCGATGATGGTAATGGCCGAGCTTCACATATTGATGAGGCTAAATTGGTTGCTGCATTGATTGCGCTGGGGGCTAAAATGGCGAAGGCGGATGGTCAGGTCAGGCATGAAGATATTCTCGCCTTTCGCCAAGTCTTTCGCACCGATCCCCAAACCGAAGCGACAATTGCGCGTTTCTTTGATCTCGCCCGGCAAACGACATTAGGATATCGCCGTTATGCGAGAATTGTTGCGAAAGCTTTCCGAGCTCAGCCGGGCTTGCTGGAAGATGTCTTGGATGGATTATTTCACATCGCGCTGGCCGACGGTATCGTCACAGCGGAAGAGGCGGAATATCTTGAAACCGTCGCGGTTCTTTTCGGCTTTTCAGATCGAGAATATCGCCGCATTCGAAACTCACATATGGGACAGGATGCGGATGACCCCTATCTTATCTTGGGTGTTGAGCCCGAAATATCGGATAGTAACCTGAAGACAGCCTATCGCCGCGCCGCCGCCGCGAATCATCCAGACCGCCTGATGGCGCGCGGCTTGCCAAAAGAGATGATTGGGCTCGCAACGCATAAAATGGCCATTATCAACCGTGCATATGCGCAAATATTGGAAGAACGCAAAGCACATCGCCCCCGTATTTCATGAATATTTCCTGACCTTTCGAAATCGACATGAAGTCGGACTTGACGAAACGGCTTAATGCGACGACATTAGGGGCATGACTCAGGCATATTACATACAGGGCCGTCGCGCGGGCCTTCTTTCCACTATAGCGCGAACGGTGTTTTTTGCTGTCGCCGCTATTGGCGGTTTGTTTATGATCATTTTCTCGGCCGCTTTTGCATTATTTGCGGTCGCAGGAATCGCCGTAATAGGATTTCTTGTGTTCGCCTTTTTTTGGGCGAAAGCTAAAATTTCAGGCAAGCCCTTTGGCCCTAAAGCCATGATGGGCGCGCAATTTGAGCAAATGCGTAAAGATATGGAAGCGCAAATGGGACCACAGGCTGCTGCGGAAACCTCTGGCCAAGGGCCTATTGTCGATGCGCATCAAACGCCTGATGGATGGTCTGTCGACGACTAAGCGCTTTCATTGATATTCTCTCCTGCTAAGCACAGTTTATGAGGGTATTGGATTTTTGGGTTTTGATGTTGTGCTGCCTCGGATGGGGCGGTAATTTTGTCATTACAGCTTGGGCTTTGGGCGGGACCTCTATTCCGCCTTTTATGCTGGCGGCGACGCGTGCTTTTATTGTCCTAATGTTGATGGGGTATTTTTTATTCCGGCCCCTACCTAAGGACTTTCTTCGGCTTTTATTCGTCTGTTTCTGTGTCGGTCCTTTGCATCTGGGATTGCTCTACACAGGTTTACAAACGGCCCCTGCATCTGGTGCATCGATATTATCTCAAGCTCTTATTCCGATGGCCTCTATTCTATCAATTATCTGGCTGAAGGAACGCGTGAGTTGGAAAACGAGTCTTGCCATCACAGGGGCAATGATTGGTGTTATGATTATGATTTATGAACCCGGCGCGCTTGGGTTTAATATTGGACTTCTATTTGTGCTCGGCGCTTATGTTGCAATGGCGGTGGGGACAGTTGCGATAAGGCGTGTGCCGGACATTGATTGGCGTGTTTATGTCGCTTGGACATCTGTCATGGTTCTTTTGCTGTCGACGAGCATGACTGTTTTATTTGAAACGGGCCATGCCGAGACGTGGGCTTCATACAAAGGACAAATTTTGCTGGTCGCCATTTATGCGAGCTTAGGTGTCTCGATTTTCACCCATGGACAGTATTTTCGCCTGCTCCAACTCTACCCTGTGAACCGCGTTGTACCTCTTACAATTATGGTCACCGTCTTTGCGACAGCACTGGGCGTCTTACTTTTGGACGAAACACTTTATCGTCGCTATATTATAGGCGCGGCCATAATCTTGCCTTGTGTGTGGTATATCGCGCGGCGAGGTCCGGCTACATCCAAGACATCGGTCGAGGGAGGTTAACATGGCAAATAAAACTGTCCCAAAGGGATTAATGGTCGCAGATTATTTGGACCAGATTAGCGATCCTCAAAGACAGGCAGATTGCCGCCGGATTGCCGAAATAATGGAAGATATCGTCGAAGAGACGCCCAAAATATGGGGTAGCAAACTCGCCTCGGGTATTGTCGGTTTTGGTGAGTATCATTATAAATATGACAGCGGGCGAGAGGGTGATTTTATGCGTCTTGGCTTTGCCAGCCGCGCCCAAAATATTTCGATCTATATCATGCCGGGCTATCAAGATTTTTCGGAGCAATTGGCTCGCTTGGGAAAGCATAAGATCGGCAAAGCTTGCCTTTACATTAAACGGTTGAGCGATGTGGATGAAGAGGTGCTTCGGGAAATTATGGTCGAAGGTGTCAGGCAGATGGATGAAAAATACCCTCGCGGGACAAAATGATGAGCAGCCCGAATTTCAATGAGCGTAAGCTCCCCATTTCAATGCTGGTCCTGCATTATACAGGCATGGAAAGCGGCGCGGCTGCGCGGGAGCGGCTCTGCGATCCTGCCGCTGAAGTCAGCGCCCATTGGCTTGTGCATGAGGATGGCTCGGTTGAGGGCCTCGTGGAAGAAGACAAGCGCGCTTGGCATGCGGGCCGAGGTAGTTGGAACGGCATTACGGACGTAAATTCCGCGAGTATCGGCATAGAAATCGTCAATGGCGGTCATAACGTTCCCCTAGCTAACGGGAGCTTGCCGCCTTATTCAGATGTTCAAATTCTGGCTGTGACCAAACTCGCCAAAGAGATTATCGATCGCCACAACATTCTGGCCCGAAATATTGTCGGTCATTCCGATATAGCGCCAGAGCGCAAGGAAGATCCCGGAGAGCATTTCCCATGGGCAGGCTTGGCCGCCGCGGGTATTGGATTATGGCCGGGGGAATTACCAGACGATATACGAATTGTTTTCGAGCTTAATAATCGAGACCGCGGGATTGCAATCCTCCAACGAGGTCTGGCCGACCTAGGATATGGGGCGAGCGTGACGGGTCGTCTCGACGAGGTAACGCAATCGATTATCCGCGCGGTGCAGCGCCGTTACCGTCCTGAAAAAATAGATGGCATCGTTGATATGCAGGTCATAGAAATCATAAAGCGGCTCAGTGAGATGAACCGCTCGTCGGAACTTCGCGTGTAAACCAAGTCAGTAAAAGAGCCAAAGCGGCAGGAACGGCTTGCACAAATAAAATCGGTGGGCTGACAGTTACAGCGCCAAAGACCCCGGCGACAATCACACAGAGCAAAAAGAAAATACGAACATCGCGCTTTGCGGCGATCAAACTCCAGATAAGTCCTGCCGCTAAGAAGCCATTATAAAGACCTTGATTTTGCGCCATAAATGCGGTCTCCGCTGCAAATTCAGGCGTCAGGTCAAACATCTTAAGTCCAAGCGGGCGCTGCCAAAGAAACATCTCAACAACTAAGAAGAAAATATGTTCGAGGGCGACAAAAACTGTCAGAATTTTTGCGAGAATTTTCATGTTGTGACCTTACTTCTAATGAGCCGTCCGGGACGAGCTTTTGTAACTTGGTCGTCTTCTATTACGCGTTCACCGTTCACAAAGGTGGCCATATATCCTGTTACGGGTTGCAGCAGGCGCTGCCCGCCTGCGGGTAAATCTTTGACCATGACGGGAACGCCGAGACTGAGCGCCTCATAATTAATCACATTTAAATCGGCCTTTTGGCCGACAGCGATGCGTCCGCGGTCTGTTAATCCCAGATAATCGGCCCCGTCGGCTGTGAGCATTTGCACGGCGCGGGGCAGGGTGATGCCGGGCTTGCCGCGCGCTAATCTATCGCGGGTCCAATGGGCCAGTAGATAGGTCGGGAAACTGGCATCACAAATTGTTCCGACATGCGCTCCGCCATCGGAAAGACCGGGCAGGGCTTTGGGATGGCGCATCATGGTCAGCACATTGTCATAATTCATATGGGTGTAATTATAGACGGGAAAATAAAAGAGGGCGTGGCCATCATCTTCGAGCAAAAGATCATAGGTCATTTCCCAAACGCTAACACCAGCGTCTCTCGCGAGGCCCGCTATCGAGGCCTCAGAGGAAGGTTCATATTCCACCGAGCCTTTATGCCTATTCATTGGGAAAATTTTCTCTGCCAGTTTCGGGAAGGTTTCGATCATCATATCCACGAGCGGCGGGACGGGGCTGTCATCGCCAGATAGCTTGACGGGTGTTTCTGATAAAAGCTGGGTTTTGAAGTCAGGGGTAGAGAGTTTTGCCACGCGCTCTGCAAGAGGGAGTCCCGCGATTGAAATATAGCTTGGGAAAGCCATGATGGGGTGGAAGGTGCAATTCAGCCCGTTAATGGCGCCAATCGCACGGGGCGCGACTTGGAATGAAATATCTAGCCCATCGGCATTTAATTCTTCCGTGCGGCGAATGATGTTTTTCCAATCGTCCGGCGCGAAATCTCGCTCCATTAAACTCATCGAGCCGGGGCGGCCTTGGCCTGCACGGAAGAACGCCTCCATGAGCGCAAATTCCGTATCGAAGGTTTCGCCGGGGCGCACCATATCGAAATCATTGACAGCCTGCAAAACGCCGTGACCTGATGCGGCGACGGCGCGGGCTAGTCCTTCCAGCTCATCTTTTCCGGCTTCTGAGGCTGGGGTCCATCCGCCGTCGCTGGATTTGTGGAAATCACTGCGGCCTGTGGAAATGCCGATTGCCCCTGCATCCATGGCTTCTCTCATAAGCGTTTCCATCACCGCAATATCTTCTTCATTGGCGGGTTGGTTAAACACGGCGCGCTCGCCCATCGCGAAGACCCGTAGGGGATCATGCGGAACCATGGCAGCAATATCAATCGTCCGAGGTTTTGCCTCGAGCGCATCTAAATATTCTGGGAAGCTCTCCCATTGCCAATCAAGTCCTTCATGCAGTGCTGTGCCGGGAATGTCTTCTACGCCTTCCATTAGGCGGATGAGTTTATCGCGGTCTTCTGCACGGCAAGGCGCAAAGCCGACGCCGCAATTTCCCATGACGGCGGTTGTGACGCCGTGATTTACGCTAGGCCGAAGCGTGTCATCCCAACTGACTTGGCCGTCATAATGGGTGTGAAGGTCAATAAATCCAGGCGTGATAATATGGCCTGCCGCATCTATAGTGGTCTGCGCAGGGCCGAGGTTGGCTCCAACGGCGGCAATGCGTCCATCTTTTACCGCGATATCAAGGGACTGACCTTGTGCGCCTGTGCCGTCAAGAATGGTGCCGTTTCTAAGCAGTAAGTCGTGCATCTTTACGCCTCCACATCATCGCTAAACCACATCCTCCGATAAGATGCCAGACCCCCCATAATCCTGCAACTGCACCCGCGCCACCGATGCCGCCAAGCTGGGTAAGCAAGATAACAATGCCTAGACCAGAGTTTTGAATGCCGACTTCAATCGTAAGCGCGCGCCTTGACGCTGTATCGGCTTTAATGGCTCTTGCGGCTAGATATCCGAGGGCAAATGCTAAAATATTATGAGGTAAGACAATAAAAAATATTCCGATGCCAAGTGTCATAAAAACTGGGAAAAGGCGAATGACGGCAATTATAATGATTGCAAATAACGCTAATCCAGAGAGGATCGCTATTGGCTTTTGAATACGGTCTGCCATTCGAGGGGCTAAGTGCCGGAAGAGCATTCCAAGAAAAAGTGGAAGCGCAAGAATAATGAGTGTTTGAATTAAGAACTCGGTCTTATTGATATTGATTTCGGTGAGAAGCGTCCGTGTTGGTGGGTAAAGGCTGCTCCAAAACAGGATTGAAACCGGCGTAATGAAAGCAGCAAAAACGGAGGAGGTCGCGGTTAAGCTAACGGAGAGAGCCGTATTGGCCCGTGCGAATAGCGCAATCAGGTTTGAAGTATTTCCGCCAGGGCAGCACGCAATTAAAATCATGCCGAGCGCAACACTTGGATGAGGGTTGATCGCAAAACACATGAGAAAAGTCAGGAGCGGGAGGCCGATAATTTGTGCAGCGATACCCGTGAAATAAAGCTTAGGCTGAGTTTTGAAAAAACCGAAGCTCGCAGGGCGTAGCCCGAGGGCTACAGCGAACATCATGAGCGCCAAGACAATCGCCATGCCAATTTCAGAAGATGTTCCCATATCGAGCTGAAAATTGTCGAGAGCGTCCGAATTTATCATCTAGCGTATGCTCTCTGGGAAACAGCTAACTGACATTTATGTTGCATAATTGGCATAGGCTCTACCTGTCTGGCAGGGTGCGCTATGACAAGCGTGTATTTATTTAGGGCTGCTATGCATAACGCCATTTAACATGACACCTTTAATAGGAATAGCGCCCCAACTTTCGCCCGGAAGCTCCATCGGGTTTAACGCCAATATGGTGAAATTTGCGCGTTTTCCGACTTCTATCGAGCCAATCTCATCTTCCAGCCCAAGTGACCATGCGGCATCTATCGTCACTGTGCGAAGAGCTTGTTCGGCGTTAAGGCGCTCGCTTGGCGTAGAAATATTTCCGCTGCGTGTTGCGCGGGTCATATGACGGCCTGCCGCGAGTAAAGGCATGGGCGGCGCAAGCGGCGCATCGGAATGGACCGTTACATGGAGACCGGCGGCAAATGCGGAGGCGAGTGGTGTGATGTAATCCGCTTTTTCAGCTATGACGGGGCGATAGTCATCGCCCATGAAATTCACATAATGCGAAGCGGCTGAAATGCCGATGCCTAATTCGGCAGCCTTAATCATCTGCTCCGGCGTTATGAGGCCGGCATGTTCAATAATGAGCCTTTGACCTTCCGCCCCTTTAACCTGCCTTGCAAAGGCTGCGAGTGTGGAGTTCTGCGCGGCATCTCCATTGGAATGGATGTGAATATCTAATCCCAGTTCCCAATATCGAGACATGAGAGCAGGGAGATCGTTTGGCTCTGTTACCCAGAGACCGTCAGT
>CAYWSI010000078.1:0-8787 GCA_964460585.1 uncultured Algimonas sp. | reverse complement strand
CAGTCGGTCAACAGTGGTCTAACGCAAAACTCCCTTTGCGCTCTGCTTTCGTGAATACCAGACCTCAAATGACCCCAGAACGACGACGATTAGTGGCATAACCCAAAAACTTGGCCCTGCAGCTTCCCGTAAAATGGAATTTGTGAACGTCGGAATAAATCCAATGATTGCGGCCACCAAGGAGAATATGAAAATCACTGCGCTCAAGCGCTTTCTGAGCAAAAATAGGATAGCGGCAAGTAGCCCGCTCCACACTGCACTTGCATATCCCGCCATGGCCCAAACAGGGTAAACATGCCGAACCGCCAGTAAGTCTTGCCCAAATGCCTCACCATAAGCCTTATCGGACATCATCACTTCAGCCAGATACATAGCGCAGCCCATGA
Source organism: uncultured Algimonas sp. (assembly GCA_964460585.1). Taxonomy (GTDB): domain Bacteria; phylum Pseudomonadota; class Alphaproteobacteria; order Caulobacterales; family Maricaulaceae; genus Litorimonas. The sequence goes on along the minus strand of CAYWSI010000078.1, from coordinate 8,401 downwards.
GTCCCCAAAGGAGGAATAATACCCCCAACACCCAAAACATTGCGGATGGTTTTACGTTATAATTATCAGACATAATCACTCCCCTTTTTGAGAAGAGGATATGTGAAAATTTCGTAGCTGTCGAATCTAGCTAATTATTCCCGCCGAAGAGACGGAAATGAAACTTTAAAGATCAAGAAGCATCCGTTCTGGATCTTCGAGACATTCTTTGACGCGGACCAAGAAAGTGACAGCCTCTTTCCCGTCAACAATCCGGTGGTCATAAGACAGGGCGAGATACATCATTGGACGAATGACGATTTCATCATTGACGACGACAGGACGTTTCTCGATTTTATGCATCCCCAAAATGCCGGATTGCGGTGGATTCAAAATAGGTGACGACATAAGCGATCCATAGACACCACCGTTTGAGATAGTGAAAGTACCGCCAGACATATCTGCCATAGAAAGCTGCCCGTCGCGGGCTTTCGCGCCGAGCGCGCCAATCCCTTTTTCGATGCCGCCCAAAGAGAGCTCATCGCAATCGCGCAAGACAGGGACAACAAGACCTTTATCTGTGCCAACTGCAATGCTGATGTCATAGAAATTCTTATAAATAATATCCGTTCCGTCGATTTCAGCGTTCACGGAAGGCACATCTTTCAACGCTTGGACACAGGCCTTTACGAAAAAAGACATAAAGCCAAGTTTGACGCCATGGCGTTTGATAAACAGCTCTTTATATTGCTTGCGCATATCCATAATCGCAGACATGTCCGCTTCATTATATGTCGTCAGCATGGCCGCCGTATTTTGCGCGTCTTTCAGACGGCGCGCGATAGTTTGGCGAATACGCGTCATGCGGACGCGGTCTTCGCGCGGCCCTATATCACGCGGCGCTTTTGGCGCAGCGGGAGCGGATGTTGCCTTTGGCGCAGAAGCCGGTGCAGATGCCGCTTTCGGCGGGTTGGCTACAGCCGCGAGGGCATCTGCCTTTAATATACGGCCACCCTTGCCTGTTCCTTTGATTAAAGAAGCATCCAAACCATGATCACGAATAATCTTCGCTGCCGCAGGCATGACAATCGCATCACCAGACGCCGCAGCTGCAGGTGCTGGAGTGGAGGCTGGGGCCGCAGAGGCACTTCCGCCAGAAGCACCGGCCATAAGTGTCGCGAGGGTTTGACCCACTTTCGCAACTTCGCCCTCAGCCACTAAAATTTCACCCATCACGCCCGCTTCAGGTGCGACAAGTTCTTGTGCGGCCTTATCTGTTTCAAGCTCAACAATCGCTTCATCCTTTGCGACCGCATCACCTGGCTGTTTCATCCATGAGGCAATGGTGACTTCCGACACGCTTTCGCCGACATTTGGCACATCTATATTCATCGCAGACCCAGACGCTACAGGCGCGGCGGCAGGCGCTGGAGCCGCTTTGGCTGGAGCCGCAGTTGGAGCAGCTTTTGCGCCAGCACCAGAACCCAAACGCGCTATCAACTTTCCAACTTCCGCATTTTCGCCTTCGGCGACGAGGATTTCTTCCAATACGCCGTCCTCAGGCGAAACGAGTTCTTGCGCCGCTTTATCTGTTTCAAGCTCAACCAGCGGCTCATCTTTTTTGACTGCATCGCCAACGGCTTTGAACCACTGGGCAATGGTGACTTCGCTGACGCTCTCGCCGACATTTGGAATTTTGATATCTGTCATGGGTTTTCCTAACTAGACGTCTATTTCGCGAACGCGCCATCGAGGATGGCTTGTTGTTCTTTTTTATGTTTCGTACTGATGCCCGTTGCGGTGGACGCTGCAGCCGGACGGCCAACATAGCGCGGACGCGTATGTTTTGCACCAATTGCTTCGAGGCTTTCTTCAATGAACGGATTTATGAAGGCCCAAGCGCCCATGTTTTTCGGCTCTTCTTGGCACCAAACTATGTCAGCATTTTTAAATCGGCTCATCTCTTCTTGGACAGCGTCATCCGGATAAGGATAAAGCTGCTCGACACGGAGAAGATACACATCATTGCGGCCGAGTTTTTCGCGCGCTTCAAAGAGGTCATAATAGACCTTCCCAGAACAGAGAATGACGCGTTTTATTTTACTATCCGCGGCTAATTTAAGCTGACTAACTTCGGGGTTATATTGCGCATCATCCCAAAGCACACGATGAAACTCGCTTCCTGGTCCCATTTCCTCAAAAGTTGAGACACAGAGCTTGTGACGTAGCAGTGATTTTGGACTCATATTTATGAGCGGCTTACGGAAATTACGTTTCACCTGACGGCGCAAGGCATGGAAATAATTGGCAGGCGTCGAGATATTCGTGACCTGCATGTTATCTTCGGCGCACATTTGCAGGTAACGTTCGAGACGCGCCGAACTATGTTCTGGCCCCTGCCCTTCATAGCCATGCGGCAGCAACATCACGAGGCCGGACATACGCAGCCATTTTTGCTCCGCAGAGCTGATGAATTGATCCACCATAACTTGGGCGCCATTGGCAAAATCGCCGAATTGCGCTTCCCAAATCGTTAGCGCTTTTGGAGACGCTGTTGAGAATCCATATTCAAATCCAAGCACAGCTTCTTCGGAAAGATGCGAGTTCAAGACTTGATAATATTCATTCGCTTCGGAGATATTATTCAGCGGGCAATATTTCTCTTCCGTTTTCTGATCAATCCAATTGGATTGCCGATGGGAGAATGTACCGCGCTCTGAATCTTGTCCTGACAGGCGTACGGGATGACCTTCTGAAATCAAGGTGCCAAAGGCGAGATGTTCGGCAAGGCCCCAATCGATATCTCGGCCTGACTCAATCCTATCCGCCCGCGCCTTGATAATCCGCTTAAGCGTCCGGTGCATATTCAGCGAATTAGGAACAGAGACAATCTGCGACCCAATAGATTTTAAGTGATCAATCTCAACAGCGGTATCTCCGCGTCGTTTCCCATTTTTTTCAGTCGGTAATGAAATGCCTTGCCAAACACCTTGGAGCCAATCTGGCTGTTTTGTTTCATAAGACTTAGCTTCCTCGAAATCCTTGTCCAATTTCGCGTAGAAATCATCCATGCGCTGCTGAGCTTCAGTTTCGGTAAGATCGCCTTGAGCAATGAGACGGTCCGCATAAATCTTGCGCGTTGATGGTCGTTTTCCAATCGCTTGATACATAAGCGGTTGAGTGAAGGAGGGATCATCGCCCTCATTATGCCCATAGCGGCGATAACAGATTATATCGAGGACAACGTCTTTGCCGAACTTTTGACGATATTCTGTTGCAACGCGCGCCGCAAAGACAACCGCTTCAGGATCATCGCCATTGACGTGGAAGACGGGCGCTTCGACCATAAAGGCGACGTCCGAGCAATATTGACCTGAGCGATATTCATCCGGCGTCGTGGTAAATCCGATTTGATTATTCACGACAACATGGATGGTTCCGCCCGTGCGGTAGCCGACGAGTTGTGAGAGCTGGAAGGTTTCCATGACAACGCCCTGCCCCGCAAAAGCACTGTCACCATGGAGAATAACCGCCATGGCTTGTTCGGGGTTATGCGACTTGTAAGTCCCAGATGCCATTTGTTGTTTCGCGCGCGTCTTGCCAATGACAACAGGGGCGACAACTTCCAAATGCGACGGGTTTGGCGCGAGAGAAAGATGGACACTGTTGCCATCAAATTCGCGGTCATCGGACACACCCAAGTGATATTTCACATCACCCGAACCAAAGTCTTCTGCGCCAGCCGCCACACCGCCCAAAAATTCATAGAAAATCGCGGAATAGGGCTTTTGCATGACAGACGCCATGACGTTTAAACGTCCGCGATGCGGCATGCCAAAATTAATATCTTTCAGACCGAGCTGACCGCCGCGCTTAATGATCTGCTCCAGCGCCGGCAGGAGGCTCTCGGCCCCATCAATCCCAAAGCGTTTCGTTCCCGGATAACGCTTATGAATGAGCTGTTCAAACGTCTCGCCTTCGATCAATTTTTGTAAAATCGCGAGGCGGCCTTCTTTAGAAAAGCTAATCTCTTTTTCTGGGCCTTCGAGACGCTCTTGAATCCAAGACTTCTCTTCTGGATTAGAGACTTGCATGAATTGCACACCTAATGTCGAGCAATAGGTCCGCTTGAGAATGTCCATAATCGTCGACAATGTGCCCGACTCCAGACCCAACACCCCATCAATAAAGATTTCACGGTCCATATCTTCAGGACCAAAGCCGTAGCTAGACGGCTCTAATTCAGGATGAGGTTCAGGCTTTTGCAGTCCGAGCGGATCAAGATTCGCAATCAGATGTCCCCGCGCGCGATAGGCCCGGATAAGCATGAGCGCGTGTAGCGAGTCTTTTGCGGCCTGCTCCGCTTCAAACTCGGAGATATTCGGCCGCGCCGCTTTGACTTTCTCGGCGACAGCTTCTTGGTCGCCCCAATCCCCCGTGAGCGCAGAGGTGAGTTCTGGCGTTGGGTCCGTCAGGAATGCCTCGCGCTTCCAAGACGGGCCTTCGGCGTTTTTCTTAGCATTGCTACGGTCTTCGCCTAGACTATCAAAATAAGCCTTAAATGATGGGTCGACGCTATTTGGATTTTCAGCGTAGCGAGCCTGCATTTGTTCCAAATAGGCGGCGTTTCCACCGTCCAGAAAGAGCGTATCGAGGAAATCTTGGTTCCGTTCAGAACGTTCGGTCATGCGAGTTCAGCCTTGCCTGATGGCGGTTTGTTCGGCTTTCGCCTTAGCAGCGTAAAAACGAAGTGTCACCGATGTATTTCGCCTTTGATGTCACAGTTTCATTACTGACGTCTATGTGTACCAAATATGAAAAAACCGCCCTAGACTAGGCGGCTTTCAGATTTCTGTGACGCTAAGATTAGCCCTTCAACAAATCCATCATTGTCACGCCAAGCTTAGCAGGGCTGTCAGATACGCGAATGCCGGCTTTTTCCATGGCTGCGATTTTATCTTCCGCGCCACCTTTGCCGCCAGAGACAATTGCGCCTGCATGACCCATTGTCCGGCCCGGAGGTGCTGTGCGGCCCGCGATAAAGCCGACCATTGGCTTAGAAATGCCTTTTTTGGCCATATGCGCGATATATTCCGCTGCTTCTTCTTCGGCAGAGCCGCCAATTTCACCGATCATGATGATTTGCTTGGTGTCGTCATCATTTAAGAAGAGCTCAAGGCAATCAATGAAGTTCGTTCCGTTAATCGGGTCGCCGCCAATACCAATCGCTGTGGTTTGACCAAGGCCAACCTGCGTGGTTTGGAAAACAGCTTCATATGTCAGCGTACCAGAACGAGAGACGACGCCGCACGTGCCTTTTTTGAAAATCTTACCAGGCATAATTCCGATTTTACATTCTTCAGGAGTGAGAACGCCCGGGCAGTTTGGTCCGATTAGGCGAGACTTAGAGCCTTGCAGCGCGCGTTTCACAGGAATCATGTCGCGCACAGGAATGCCTTCTGTAATGGCAATGATGAGTTCCATCTCAGCATCAATCGCTTCGAGGATGGAATCTGCTGCGAAGGGCGGCGGCACATAAATCACAGAAGCTGTCGCGCCCGTTGCGTGTTTCGCTTCATGCACTGTGTCATAATTCGGAAGACCAATGTGTGTCGTTCCGCCTTTACCCGGCGTCACGCCTGCGACCATTTTGGTCCCGTGATACGCAATGGCTTGTTCCGTATGGAACGTACCGGTTTTACCCGTCATCCCTTGCGTTATAACTTTGGTGTCTTTGTTAATTAGTACTGACATCGAGTTTAGTTTTCCTCAGCTTTTATATTTATATAGGACATTTGCCGCCCAAATTTCGTGTATCTGCAATTATTTCTACATGCGCGATCGAAAGATTAGGATTTTGATTTTTAAAGGCATACAAATCCGCTGATTGCGCCTTACATGGCGCACACCAATCGGCTGAATATTTAACAAAAATCATATCAGCATCCGGCACGTTAGTCAGGTCAAGGTCCGAATATCTTGAAACCGTCTCAAGGCTTGGCCAAGGCCCAGGATAAGAAACTCCTGATTTGACCTCGTTCCAAATATCTAAGGCGTTCGATGAATAACCCACATGATGGTATACGGGGTTTTTATCGGACGAATAGATAGTCAACCATGGAATGTTGATATTTGTATTTAAGGATGAAAGTGGGACCTTTTCACCATCCCTTTCAATATAAACTTCTGTGCTGGGTGAAACAACAGATATTTGTTCTTTGAAAGCCTCATCACAACCCACAAGCCAATTAGCCGTAACATCAGGAACTGACATAGCAGACGCCTTTGGAAGGGTAATTCCCAACTTTTCAGCAGATTCTTCGAGAGTTGTCTCCTGTGAACAGGAAGCCAGCGCCAAAATCGCTAAAAGAGATATGATAGATGTTGGTTTCAAACCTACCCTTTCACCGCCGCCACAATTTTCTGGGCAGCATCGTCTAAATCATCCGCAGCAATCACGTTTAGGCCGCTTTCATTGATAATCTTCTTGCCTGCTGCAACATTAGTTCCCTCTAAGCGGACAACAAGCGGTACTTCGAGGCCGACTTCTTTAACTGCGTCAACCGTGCCTTGCGCGATGACATCACATTTCATGATGCCGCCAAAGATATTTATGAGAATACCCTCGACTTTCGCGTCAGATGTCAGGATTTTAAAAGCCGCCACGATATTTTCTTTGGTCGCGCCGCCGCCCACATCGAGGAAGTTCGCTGGTTCTGCGCCGTAAAGCTTGATGATATCCATTGTCGACATCGCCAGGCCTGCACCATTGACCATACAGCCAATGTTTCCATCAAGGGCCACATAGGACAGGTCAAATTTCTTGGCTTCTGTTTCTTTGGGGTCTTCTTCAGTAATATCGCGAAGGTCTTGAATGTCTTTTTGACGGAAAAGCGCATTCCCATCAAAGCTGATTTTTGCGTCCAGACAGTGCAAATTTTGATCTTCCGTGACGATAAGCGGGTTAATTTCTAGCATCGACATGTCTTTGGCCAAGAAGCCATTATATAATGTACGGCCTAGCTTATTGGCTTGTTTGGCAAGATCGCCTTTCAGGTTCAGCGCTTTTGCCAGCGTACGGCCATGATGCGGCATGAAACCCGTCGCGGGGTCAACGTCGAAATTAATGACCTTTTCAGGTGTGTCATGGGCAACAGCTTCAATATCCATCCCGCCCTCTGTAGAGACGATGAAAGACACGCGCGAGGTTTCGCGGTTGATGATAATTGAGAGATACAGCTCGCGGTCAATATCTGAGCCATGTTCAATATAAAGGCGATTGACTTGTTTGCCGCCGTCGCCTGTTTGCGCGGTCACCAAATACTCACCGAGCATTTCATTCGCGTTTTTGACAACTTCATCGACAGAGAATGCGAGGCGAACGCCGCCCTTGGCATCTTTCGGCGCGCCGATAAACGTCCCTTTACCTCGGCCGCCAGCATGGATTTGGGATTTCACAACCCAAAGCGGGCCGCCTAGTTTTTCTGCGGCAGCTTTCGCTTCAGATGCGTCAAAAATGGCAACGCCCTCGCTAACGGGGGCGCCAATGGATTTAAGGACAGCTTTGCCCTGATATTCGTGGATATTCATGGAAGTTCCATTTTGTGGAAATGTTCAAATGTGAGTGCGTTATAACGCCCTGTGCACCCGCCGCAACCATCCAGTATGATAGTTTCGACAAGTCTTTGAGAGTTGCTATAACTTTTCTGTCAATAGCATAGCCAATCGACTTGTTTCTTAGTCATAAGACATGACCAATCTGGGACGTTCAAACAAAAAAGCGCCCCTCATCAGGACGCTTTTCCATCTATTTTTACGGCAAACGCTTAGTCCTTAAGCGCAGGCTCCATCTTCTGGCAATCCGCGATGATTTTCTCGACGGCTGCAACAGATGTCATGAACATTTCGCGCTCATCGGCTTTCAGGCGGATATTCATGACTTTCTCAACACCTTTGGCACCAATCATAGCCGGCGCGCCGACATAAAGACCGCGAACGCCTGCGATTTGGCCAGAGAGGCGAACCGCACATGGCAAGATACGCTTCTTATCGCGCAGATAAGATGTCGCCATCTCAATCGCGGATTCAGCTGGCGCATAAAAGGCTGAGCCATTGCCGAGAAGACCAACGATTTCGCCGCCGCCTTTACGGGTGCGTTCAACAATCGCGTCAATGCGCTCTTTCGTTGTCCATTTCATCTTAATGAGATCAGGGAGCGGTACGCCGTTCACTGTTGAATAACGCGTCAGCGGCACCATTGTATCGCCGTGTCCGCCAAGAACAGAGGCGTGAACATCTTCAACAGAACAGCCAAATTCATCTGCCAAGAAATAGCGGAAACGCGCACTGTCCAAAACACCCGCCATGCCAACGACTTTGCGCGGCTGTAGGCCAGAGAATTTTTGCAAGGCCCAAACCATCG
>CAYWSI010000077.1:0-8816 GCA_964460585.1 uncultured Algimonas sp. | reverse complement strand
GCTCAGAGAGAAAAACTATGTCTACGAATAAAACTGAATATGACGTCGATCTTTGTGTGATCGGCGGCGGCTCGGCAGGCCTGTCTATGACGGCTGGAGCCGCGATGCTCGGCCGTAATGTCCTTTTATTTGAGGGCGCGGAAATGGGCGGCGATTGCCTCAACCATGGCTGCGTACCCTCGAAAGCGATTTTGAAAGCCGGTAAAATGGCACAATCCCTGCGCACAGGCGAAAAATTCGGTATCAAAGCCGTCGAACCTGAGGTCGATTGGGAGGCTGTAAAGGCCCATGTCAAAGATGTTATCGAGACCATCGCCCCTGTCGATTCAGTTGAACGCTTCGAAGGATTAGGCGCAACCGTCATCACAGAATATGGAAAATTCGTTGATGCCAATACAGTTGAATCTGAAACAACACGGGTTCGCGCAAAACGTTTTGTTATCTCCGTGGGTAGCCGGGCTTCCGCTCCGCCTATTCCAGGTTTGGATAAGGTCGATTACGCGACAAATGAGAATATTTTTAGCCTTGATACATTCCCGTCTCACTTGCTCATCATCGGCGCTGGTGTCATTGGTCTTGAAATGGGCCAAACCTTCCGCCGCTTAGGCGCAGAGGTCACCATCATCGATATCGCGCCGCCTTTGGGCCGGAGTGAACCTGAACATGCACAAGTCCTTGTGAAGGCTTTGGAAGATGAAGGCGTGACATTCCATGCACCTGTCATGTCGAAAGAAGTGCGCAAGACAAAATCCGGTGTTGAAGTTGAGCTAGAAGATGGAACTGTCATAAAAGGCTCACATATACTTGTAGCCGCTGGGCGCGCGCCTGTCGTTGAAGGTCTTGGCTTAGAAGCCGCCGGTATTAAATATGACCGCCGCGGCATCGATACGGATGATAATCTTCGTACATCAAATAAGAAGGTCTACGCAGCTGGCGACGTTGCCAAAGGCAAGGGGGGTCTGACCCATATTGCAGGCTTTCATGCGGGTCAGCTCTTCAAAAACTTTTTCATGCTTCCGCAAGGCCTCAATAAAGGCTTCTCGTCCGCCGAGACGAACCGCATGCCTGCCGCTATTTATACTGAACCTGAGCTGGGGAGTATCGGGCTCACTGAGGCGCAGGCCCGTGAGAAATATGGTGACGTTGTTCAAGTCGCAGAGTTTCATTTTGATGAAAATGATCGCGGCATTGCCGAGCGCTCCACACGCGGCGGCGTGAAGATTATTGTCGGTAAAAAAGGTAAAATTCTCGGCGGTTCCATTGTCGGTGATTTTGCGGGTGAAACGATACACATGCTATCGGTCGCGATGACAGGAAAGTTGAAAGTGTCGCAATTAGCGCAAATTATATCGCCCTATCCGTCGCGGTCTGAAGCTGTGAAACGGGCGTGCTCTAGTCTTTATACGGACGCTATATTTGGGCCTAATTCTAAAGTTAGAAAGACGGCAAAATTCTGGGCGAAATTCCAATAGCCGAAACTTGCCACTAGGCATTTTGATCGCTGAGATGTAAAGACGCAACATGATTGACGGGTTTATATCTCGGCGGCTGTCCTCAAAGCTGCTTCTGCTGACGATTGGCTTCGTTATGCTGGCGGAGATGGTTATTTTTGTGCCATCAGTCGCTTTAGATCGTCAGAACTGGCTCTACGAACGGGCGGAACAAGCAGGATTGCTCGCCTTGGCTTTGACGGGGGTGCCTGATTATGAAGCCTCCGAAGTCCTGACCGAGCAATTTATGGCCGATACGGATGTGCTGCTTATGGCAGCGAAACGTGATGGCATGACAGAGCTTGTCTTGGGGGAGCCGCCAAGCGACATTGGAACTTTTGTCAGTATTGATTTGCAGAACCCCGCCCGATTTCCGTCCTTGCTTGCGCCGTTTCAGGATATTTTCTCAAACGGCCAAGAAATTCTCATGATCAAAGCCAATAGCCCTGTTCAGGGACAGGATGCGTTAGAGCTTCTTATTCCGCGCGAGAGATTACGAACGGAATTGATCGATTTCCTTAAGCGTATTTTTTGGCTTTCGTTATTTATCGCGATTCTAACGGGCAGCCTGATTTACTGGTCAATGTCCGCCATGATTATCCGCCCGGTTAAAGTCTTAGCTGAGGATATGACGGCGTTTCGCGAAGACCCCGAACGCCAGCGCCCGGTTAGAGGTCGGCCGAAGCGCAAAGATGAAATCGGGCAGTTAGAACGCGAATTTATCGATATGAAACAGTCGCAACGCGCCGCCTTTCGTCAGCGCGAACGGCTGGCAGGATTAGGATTAGCGGTGGCTAAGATTAATCATGACCTACGGAATGTTTTGAGCTCCGCGCTCTTAATTTCGGACCGCTTGTCCATGAACCCGGATGAGAAATTGGCGGATATGGGTGAGCGATTGACCCGCACAGTTGAGCGCGGAATTGGTCTGACAGAGGATGTGTTGTCCTATTCAAAAGCAGAAACAGCCGACCCGCAAATTCAAGATACCCGTATCGCTTTTACAGCGGGTGAAGCGGCGGCAGATGTCATTGCGCAATTTCCCGGGACGCAGTTTCGCAATATTATTCCAACGGACTTAATGGTCCAGACTGACCCCGATCATGCTTACCGTATTTTCCATAATCTTTTCCGGAATGCGGCACAGGCGATGATCGCACATGGCGGCGAAACTCGCAGGCTGCAAGTTAACGCTGAAATTCGAGAAAGCCTTGCGGAACTCCGCATTTCCGATACCGGGCCGGGACTGCCAGAGCGGGCGAAAGAAAATCTTTTCCAAGCCTTTTCTAGCGCGCAGGCACATAATGCGAATACGAAATCAACGGGCCTTGGTTTATCCATTTCCAAAGAACTGGCTAAAGCCCAAGGCGGGGATTTAAACCTGATGTCATCAGATGAAAGCGGGACACGCTTTTTGCTGACATTACCCCTAACGGAATAGCCTATTGTGCGACCGCCGTACCTTCACGGCGCGGGTCCGCCCCGCCGATAAGCTGCCCGTCCGCTTGGCGGTAAATAATATGCAAGCCGGAAATTTCGCCTCTGGACCGGCGCACCTTATGTCCAAGCCCTTCCAGAGCTGAGACGATGTCCTCTTCCATACCAAATTCTTTCGCGCCTGCGCCGCGGTCCAACTCATCCGTCTCCGCATTGCGTAAGTTTTGTGCTTCTAATCGCAGAGATCCATTTCGACCTATGACATTGGGAAGTTCAATCGCCTCTTGCGGAGACAGGCCCCAATCAATCAAGCCAACAATGGTTTTCGCCGTATAGGCAATGATGGAATTTCCGCCCGGTGACCCTGTTGTAAAGAGAAATTCGCCATTGGGCGCGAAAACAATATGCGGGCTCATGGAGCTGCGCGGGCGCTTACCTGGCTCAACGCGGTTCGCAATCAAAACGCCGTCAGCGTCTTTATCGCGAGCGGAGAAATCGGTGAGTTGATTATTTAAAAGAAAGCCGCGCACCATACGCTGACTGCCAAATGCGCCTTCAACAGTTGTTGTCACAGAGACGGTCAATCCGTCTTTATCGACGATGGTGAAATGGGACGTTCCGGGATTATCCGGCGTTGCGTCTTCGCCGCGCGCAAAGCCTACTGGATTACCGGCTGTCACCTTTTCAATCCGAGCATCAGGACGGATGAGGGCGGCGCGGCTTTTAAGATAATCCTTATCAAGCATCTCTTTGGCTGGGACGTCTACAAAGGCGCTATCGGCAACATATTTGTCGCGGTCTGCATAGGCGAGGAAACTCGCTTCCGCGAAGAGGTGCCAACCTTCGGCGCTATTTCCGGCTGCTGCCATGTCGAAATTTTCTAAGGTGCCCAGAATAGATTGCACTGCGATGCCGCCGCTGGCGGGGGGTTGCGCACCGCAAACCAAATGTGCCCGATAGGGGGTGCAGAGGGCTTCGGCTTTACGGGGTTCATATTTGGCCATATCCGCCAGTGTTAATGTCCCGGGAAATGGCTCTTGATTTATCTTTGTCACAATATCAGCGGCGATGTCGCCTTCTAATAATGCGCGCGGGTTTTTCGCAATGGCCCGCAGAGTATCGGCGTAAGGCTGGTTGTCTCGTAGGAAACCTTCAGGGATGGGATCGCCATTTTCTAAGAAGAAATAATCCCGTGCATCAGGATCATTTTTGAGGATAAAGCCGCCCATACGTTTGACGAGGCTGGCCATGCGCGGGCTGACGCGAAAGCCCTCTTCTGCGAGTTTTATAGAGCTACCTAATTGCGTGCCCCAGTCTAATTTTCCGTAATCCTGATGGGCGCGGTGAAGCATGACAACCGCGCCGGGCGTACCTGTAGATTGGCCCGAGCCAACGCGCTCAAAATAGCGGCGAGGTTTGCCTGTCTCTGCATCTAAGAACATGGTTGCTGTTGCGCCTGAAGGGGCTTCTTCGCGTCCATCATAGGCCCAGACTTTTGCGGTTTTCGGGTCGTAAAGCACCATGAAGGCACCGCCGCCTAAACCCGAAGATTGCGGTTCCACCAGACCCAGTGTCGCTTGTACCGCAATCGCGGCGTCTACGGCGGACCCGCCCTCGCGTAAGATTTTCAGTCCTGCTTCTGTTGCCAAAGGATTCGCCGCCGCCGCCATGCCCGTTTTTGGGGCAGGGGTCGTTGTGATATTCAAAGTTTGAACACTGGACGGGGTGGGCGCGTCGACTCCTTTGCAGGATGTAAAGAAAAGCGCAGTGGTCAGGAGGAGAATACGGGTCATGATATCTGTCTAACCTATTATACTCTCTTATTCGAGAGGCATCTCACAGCGAGGCACATGAAATTTAAAAACAAATTCGTTATTTCAGCTCAGGCCGTATTCGTGTACAGCTCACCCCAATCTAAATAAGGCATCAGCCTGTAGGACGAAATTTTATGCCACATTTTTTCAATTCTTTTGCTGTTGGTGTTTTTACGCTCTCCTTAATGACGGGCTGTGAAACGTCCACATTGGCCAAATCAAATCAGTCCTTTTCGCAAATAGATAATTCGCGCAATGTCCTGAGTTTTGCCGATACGTTGGACGGGGTTTTACCGTCCATTGTCCGTATTGGGACCGTCAAAAGAAATGACGAAGGTAAAGTCGCCTTAAGCAATATTGGGTCGGGTGCCGTTATTGATGCAGAAAATGGCTATGTGATCACCAATGCGCATGTTGTGGCAGGCGGGGATGGTGTTGTGGTGAACTTGCCTGATGGACGCACCGTAGAGGCAAAACTTGTAGGCCTTGATACGCCAACGGATATTGCGGTGCTTCAAGCTGATGATTTACGTGTGGCGGCTATCAAAACGGCTAATTCAGATAATTTGCGCGTTGGTGATGTTGTTTTTGCTGTTGGGTATCCGTTGGGGCTCGAGCAATCCCTGTCGCTTGGCGTGATTAGCGGCTTGGGACGCTCGAGTTCGACCGAGAGTTTGCAACATTTTATTCAAACCGATGCTGCCATAAATTCAGGAAATTCCGGCGGACCGCTGCTGGATAGCAAAGGCCGCCTTGTGGGAGTAAACACGGCGATATTGAGTAAAGGCGGTGGCAGCAATGGAATTGGATTCTCTGTACCGTCTATGATGGCGTTCCAAGTTGCCAATCAGATTATAGACAACGGTGAAGTTCGCCGAGGTTCCATTGGTATTGAAATGGCGCGCGTTAATGAAGACGCGTCAGAGGCAGTTGGGATAAATCATTGGGACGGCGCGCTTGTCGCCACCGTACGTCCTGAAAGTGCCGCATCTGTTGCAGGATTGCAGTCTGGTGATGTGGTGACACATTTTGATGGCCGGAAGGTTAAATCTCCAAATGCTCTACGAGCGTGGATTGGCGTGGCAACACCGGGGAAACCTTATGCGTTTAATTATGTGCGTGAAAACGGCGTTGAGAAAACAGTTAATATTGAAATCACAGCCTTCAAAGCTCCCGTTGTTGAAAGCCTAGAGCAGTTAGGTGTCTCCCTACGGCGCGCGACGTCAGAAGATAATGTTCCGCGGGATGTTCAAGGTATTTATGTTCAGCGGGTCAGGGAGAACAGCCCTGCCGCTAAAGCCGGCTTACAAGAAGGCGATATCATTGGCAAAATCAATAATGAACTCGTGACAACCAAACATGTGTGCGATCGCCTGATTACCGAAGCGAAAGGCAGGGCCCGTCTGCTGGTCTATCGCTATGGCGTGGCGATTCCTGTTATCATTGAATCGTAACGTCGGCGGGGCTTTTTACATTTTTAAAATAGGGAAAGTCTCGGGCACTGCCCGAGACTCCTTTTGTTGTGATCCTCGTCTAACTGACGGGATTGCCAGTTTGCACATACTTCGTGAGCTTATCTGTTTTTTTGGTGGCCGCATTAGCGTAATTTTGTAGCGCGAACATTAGCCCGAAATGCATAACGCCCAAGACAATCGCCATGGCACCGATTTTTGTGCTGAGAAATTCTAAGCCTTGCGCCCAATCTGTTGGGCCAGCCCCGCGAATCTGCATTGTGTAGGCGATATATCCGATATTGATGAGGTAAAACCCAACGAGCAGCATTTGGTTGATAGCGTCGGCAAGTTGAGGTTTGTCCGCGTAATTTTCCAAAAGGAAAATGCGTCCATTTCGATTGAGCGTACGGCCAACCCAAATAGTTATGCCTAAGCTGACGAAAATATAGGCGAGATAAGTGAAACCGAGCATGAGGCTCTCCCTTGTAATTGTTTCAAACATGTATATTTAGCTAATAAGCTAATTGTCTGATAGTACTGTTTAGATATTTAGTCAATTAGTTAAATATAATTTTACGGAAAAAATTGCACATGGAAAAAGTTTTCGCTGCTCTAGCCTCTACTCCGCGCAGAAGGATTCTCGCCTATTTGTCCGCGACATCCATGACGGCGGGCGAAATAGCGGAGCGGTTCGAGATGAGTAAACCTTCGCTCTCGAAACATTTGTCAGTTTTAGAAAATGCAGGATTAGTGCGGAAAGAACGCAAAGGGCAGTTCATTCAATATTCGCTCGTGCCAGATAATTTGACGAATACGTTGCACGGTTTCGCACAATCCATTTGCCCTGTGGGCGGTCCGATTACGAAAGAGTCTCAGCGAATAGCGGAAACCCGCGGAGAGACAGTTCCTAAAGACGGCATAACGAGCCCCGCTTTAGAATAGACCTGACCTGTAAGCATGATTTACATTTAGCGAGGGGTCCATACCGGGCTGATATTACGCATTAAAAAAGCCCCGCTTCGTGCATGTGCACGAAGCGAGGCCTTGATAAGTTTGTTGAAGTCTTGGCTTAGAGCCCAGCTTTGGTCAACTCGGCTTCGAGTTCCGGCAGCGCCTTGAAGAGATCGGCGACGAGGCCGTAATCTGCGACTTGGAAAATCGGAGCGTCTTCATCCTTATTGATAGCGGCGATGATTTTTGAGTCTTTCATACCAGCCAAATGTTGGATGGCCCCAGAAATACCAACCGCGATGTAAAGCTCTGGCGCAACGGATTTACCTGTTTGCCCGACCTGCCAGTCATTCGGAACAAAGCCTGCGTCAACGGCGGCGCGAGAGGCCCCCATCGCTGCGCCTAGCTTATCCGCAATACCTTCGAGAAGTTTGAAATTATCGCCTGACCCCATGCCTCGACCGCCTGAAATAACAGTCTTCGCAGCCGTAAGCTCAGGGCGATCAGATTTGGTCAATTCTTCGCCAACAAATTCTGACTTTAAAGCGCCAATGCCGCCATCTGCATCAGATGTTGAGGCAGAGCCGCCTTCGCCTGCCGCTGCAAATGCGGTTGTCCGTACCGTGACGACCTTTTTAGAATCACTAGATTTTACTGTCGCCATTGCGTTGCCAGCATAGATAGGGCGAACAAATGTGTCTGCACTCTCAACGCCCGTAACGGAAGAAATCTGCTGCACATCAAGCTTGGCTGCGACGCGCGGCATGTAGTTCTTATGGGTAGTCGTATCGGCGGCGAGGACGGCATCATAATTGCCCATAAGGCCAACGACGACAGTTTCCATCGCTTCGGCCAATTGCCGTTCGAGTGAGGCGTGGTCAACGCCAATGACGGCGCGGACGCCGTCAATTTTCGCAGCGGCTGCAACGACAGCTTTCATGCCTTTACCTGCGACGAGGATATCTACATCTCCACCCATTTTTGAGGCGGCGGTGACGGTTTTATGAGTTGCATCCTTTAAGGACGCATTATCATGTTCTGCTACAACAAGAACGGCCATTAGATGACTCCTGCTTCATTTTTCAGCTTATCGACAAGCTGGGCTGCGTCTTCGACTTTAATACCGGCTTTCCGCGCGGAAGGTTCTGTGACTTTGAGAATTTTCAGACGCGGAGCCGTGTCGACGCCAAGGTCTGCGGGCGTTTTGTCTTCAATCGGCTTTTTCTTTGCTTTCATGATATTTGGCAGAGACGCATAGCGCGGCTCGTTCAAACGCAAATCCGATGTAATGATAGCGGGCATTTGCAGCTTTACAGTCTGCAGACCGCCATCAACTTCTTTCACAACCGTGGCTGCCCCGCCGTTCAATTTGATAGAGTTCGCTGCTGAGCCAATGGGCCAATCCAGTAGGGCTGCGAGCATGCCGCCCGTAGAGCCATAGTCATTATCAATGGCTTGCTTACCCATAATGATGAGCTCTGCCCCTTCGGCTTCAGCCACAGCTTTTAGCATTTTTGCGACAGCGAGAGGTTCAAGGTCTTCATCTGTTTGAACGTGAACGCCGCGGTCCATACCCATTGCGAGGCCTGTTCGGATTGTTTCCTGCGCTTTTGCTGGGCCGATGGAGACCACGATTGTCTCAGTTGCTGTGCCCGCTTCTTGCAGGCGGA
>CAYWSI010000076.1:6055-8916 GCA_964460585.1 uncultured Algimonas sp. | reverse complement strand
GAATGCGGCGCCATTTCACGGTCGTAAAAACCGTAAACCGCCTCGCGGAAAATATTGATATCTTCCTCGGCGTACCAGTCGGGATTTTTAAAATCGATTGCGGCGTCAGCCATGGTGTCTCTCCCGACTCATCAAAGTCTTATTTATAAAAAAGCCCCGGCGTTGTGCCGAGGCTAAAATTTCAGTTTGTTTGTAATTAAAATGCTGCCGCATCCAAGGCCATCAATGGCTCTGCGCCTGTTTTGATTTTCGCGAGATGGGCGTCCATCATGGGTAGCATGCGCAAGACGAAATAGCGGCCCGTGATGATCTTATTTTTATAGAAATCATCATTGGACCCGCCGTCAATCGCAGCTTGGGCAACCAGCGCCATTTTCGCCCACATATAGGCCAAAGTGCTGAGGCCCATCATATGCATATAATCAACAGAGCCTGCGCCGGCATTATCTGGATTTGTCATGCCATTTTGCATCATCCACATCGTGCCTTCGGTGAGTTTATTTTTGGCAGTTTTTAAACCCTCCATAAACTCTGCGACGCTTTCAGTCTCGCCGTGCTCGCCGAGGAAGGCATCGATTTCTGCATTGAGGGTCATTAGAGCACGGCCACCTTTGCGGGCGAGTTTGCGGCCCACAAGGTCAAGCGCCTGAACACCGTTTGCGCCTTCATAAATCAAGGCAATCCGCATATCGCGAACGAATTGGCTCATGCCCCATTCTTCGATAAAGCCGTGACCGCCAAAGACTTGCTGGCAATCAATTGTCGTCGCCATCGCCTTGTCGGTGAGATAGCCTTTAATCACAGGCGTTAAGAGGCCGAGATAATCGTCGCATTTTTCGCGGACTTTTTCGTCCTCATGTACCAGCTCCATATCTTCCAAAAGGGCCGCCCAATAGACGAGGGCACGCGCGCCTTCATTGAAAGCTTTGGTTTCCAGCAACATGCGGCGAATATCAGGATGGACAATGAGCGGGTCAGCTGGCCCGTTCTCATTTTTCGGACCCGTCAAAGAGCGCCCTTGCAGGCGGTCCTTGGCATAGGCTGCCGCATTTTGATAAGCGACTTCGGATTGGGCGAGGCCTTGCATACCCACATCAAGGCGCGCGCGGTTCATCATGACGAACATCACCCGAAGGCCTTTATTTTCATCGCCAATGAGATAGCCTTCAGCCTCGTCAAAATTCATGACGCAGGTCGAATTACCGTGAATGCCCATCTTATGTTCAATCGCCCCGCAGGTGACGAGATTGCGCTCGGCTGGATTTCCGTCTGCATCGAGTTTAAATTTCGGGACGATAAAGAGTGAGATGCCTTTGACGCCTTCGGGCGCGCCTTCGATACGCGCAAGACACAGGTGAATGATATTATCAGACATATCATGTTCACCCGCCGAGATGAAAATCTTCTGGCCCGTGATTTTATAGGACCCATCCGCATTTGGCACAGCCTTGGTTTTCAATAGGCCCAAATCTGTTCCGCAATGCGGCTCGGTCAGGTTCATTGTGCCTGTCCATTCGCCCGAAATCATTTTTGGGAGATAGGTGTTTTTCTGCTCGTCCGACCCGCCAATTTCAATCGCTTTACTCGCGCCGTTCGTCAGGCCCGGATACATGGCAAAGGCCATATTAGAGGCGGATTGCATTTCACCTGCGGCAATATGCCAAACCCCCGGCATGCCCATGCCGCCATATTCAGGACTATGGGCGAGGCCCATCATACCATTTGCAACGACTTGCTTATAGGCGTCTTTAAAGCCTGTGGGCGTTGTGACCGATCCATCATCATGACGCGTACAGCCTTCGTGGTCGCCCACGACATTCAGCGGTGTCAGAACTTCAGATGCGAATTTGCCGCTCTCTTCCAAAATAGCGTCTAGCGTGTCTGTGTCCGCCTCTGAAAATCTGTCATATTGAGTCAATTGACCTACATCGAGGACTTCCTGCATGACAAATTTCATGTCGCGAATGGGGGCATTATAAATCGGCATGTCTGGTGTCCTTCATTAAGTGTTGCTGCTTATTACGATTTTATTATGCGGCGAGGATTTAAAATCATCTATCGTTTCTTCGACAAATGGCGTTTGTAAAAACTTGGCCTCATAGGCTTTTGCTAGGTCGAAAACTCTGTCCCTATCAGTGACATTTTCTAGGTATTTGTCAATAACACTACAAATTTCAGCCATATCATTTGCGAGTCTATCAACGTCCTCGCGGCGACGTTCTAGGGAATTTATAACGGTTTCAAAATTTTTACGACGGCGCAAAAGTTCAATCCGGTCCGTCACATTGCCGTCCGTTACGTCTAAGACTTCCTTGATATCATCTAAAGAGAAACCAAGTCTTTTGCCGCGCATGATTTTTTCGAACCTTATGCGATCATCTGGGCTAAAAACGCGAACACCATTCGCGCGGGCAGGGGTCAATAAGCCCTTGTCCTCATAAAATCTGATGGTGCGAGGGGTTACGCCGAAGATTTCTGCGAAGGATTTGATACCCCACTCTGCGCTTTGTCTATTATTCATGATTGCTTTATAATTATTCCTAACGTTCACGTCAACGTTAGGCTTATACTGGCGAATCTTGGCAAATGATGAGAGCTTTTGCTGAAAATAATGAGATGCGATGCGTAAAAAGGTTAATGATTTAACGCGGCGTTAACTACGTTTGGGGTCTAAGAGGGAAAACCAGAGCCCGAATTGTGCTGATTCATGGGCAATGGGGTCATGCCTTTTGGGGAATACTGCGCTGATGCCGAGTAAATCTGCAAAATCACCAAAGACTGTTTCCAGCAAAAAAAAGGCTGCGGCAGTGAAGAAGACTGTTTCTAGTAAGAAAAAGGCTACGGCGGTGAAGAAGACTGTT
>CAYWSI010000076.1:0-5955 GCA_964460585.1 uncultured Algimonas sp. | reverse complement strand
GTGAAGAAGACTGTTTCTAGTAAGAAAAAGGCTACGGCGGTGAAGAAGACTGTTCCTAGCAAGAAAAAGGCTGCGGCAGTGGTGAAGGCTGTTCCTAGCAAGAAAAAGGCTACTGCGGTGAAGAAGACTACGCCACAACGCCTGACAGTGCCGCAACTCGCGCAAAGCTTGAAAGTGATTGAAGCACGGTTGAAGCGAGCTGATGCAAAAAACCGGACAGCCTTAAAAGCGCTCGAAGCTGTTGTGGAAGATGTAAAAAAGGCCGCAAAGACGAGCACAACAGCTCAAAAGGCCGCTCTCACTAAAGGCTTAAACCTCCTCGAAATTCGTATGGAAACATATTTTGACCGCGCCGCGTCTAAGACGCGAGCTGGCGTGCGGTCGGATTTAACGAGTGCGGCAGAGTCTGGCGGTGATCCAATCAGCGTGCAACAGGCCATTGAAGCCGCAAGTGCTCGCCTTGATAATTTGGACCGTACGCAACGTGAGGCGCTTGCGCGTCTAAATCGCCATATTGCTGGCCTCGCCACATCTGTTGAACAGCGTTTGACGGATGAAAAGACAGCCAGAGAGGCGAGCTCTGCGGCTTTGGAAGCCCGCGTGGAAAAAGTAGAGCAAGAGACAGCTATCGCTTTAACAGCGGTTGGGGATAAAATTACTGAATTTGCCTCTGTCTTAGAAGAAAAAGCGAAAACGTCGGATGTCAAAACGGCAGACCGCTTGGCTGATCTTGCACAAGAAACGAAAACTGACTTTACCGCCGTTCATTCGGATCTTTCTACGCGCTTAGAAGCCTTGGAGATGATTGCGGCAAATTGGGCTCCTGAAGACAAGGTTGCCCCCGCCAATCCATATTTACCGGCAAATGCAGACGACCCGCGTATTGATGAAATGGGGAAGGTCATAGAAGGCCTACAACATGAGTTAGACCGCATGCATGCGCGTATGGCGAGCGTACAAGCGTCTGCCCCCGCCGTGTCTGCTTTTGCTGCGCCTAATGTCGTATCCCCGACCAATGTCGTACCAATGTCAAATGGTTTGAACGCGGCTCCAGAGAACCCATATGCGTCCGCTGTTCCAGCCTTAGACGTGTCGACCGCGCAGACGCCGCCCGTCAATATGGTTTCAGATATGACAGTTGCGCCTGAAAAGGCCGCATCGAATCAAAAAGAGCAAGGTGCAACCAAACCTGCGTCTGAGTCTCATATTCCACAAGAATTTGATCCAAGCGCATATTTAGCTCAGAATCAGCATGCACCTAAATTTGAGCTGCCGACCGAACCCGTTACTGTACCTGCGCCGCTGGCTCCGCCGCCGCCTGTGTCGCCGCTGCCTGTGTCGTCAATACCTGCGCCGCCAACACCCGCGCCGCCAGTACCATTGGCTCCACCTGCTGCTCCGCCTATGGCAAGCTCTGGGAGTTTTGACCCATCACCACAAAGCGTAGATTTAGGTGATTTCCAAGTGGATGAGCCTCTGATGCCCGCCCCGCTTCCTATTTCAACCTATGCTGACCCAGCCTATGCGGATCCAGATTATGTTGAAGGCGATGACATGCGGGCCGAACGTATTGGCGTGGATGTTGTTAAGCCTAAGCGTAAATCTTTGCCTAAACCTGCAATATCAGGCCGAATTATTCGTATCGCGGCTTTAGCGGTCGGCGTGAGTGTTATTGGCCTCTTTGCCGTCAAAACGATTTTAGGCGGCGGGTCTGCGGGCGAGACAACTCTAGTCAAAAATGAGGCCCCAGCCGTCTCTTCATCTTCCGTACAAGATAATATTCAAAATGCGACGTTGGACCTTTCAAATGCGCCAAATGTTCCGTCAAATGCTGCAACACCGCCGCTCGGTCAATATTCTGATATGCAGGCCCCTAGTTTAGAATCCGGCGGTGAGGATACATTGGACGCAGCTGTGCAGGCAGGAAATCCGATTGCGCAATTCCAAAAAGGTTTGGTGCAATTGCAAGCGGGTCAAATGGAAGAAGGGGCAAGGCTTATCCGTCTCTCTGCCAATCGCAATCAACCTGCGGCGCAATATCGCTTAGCGAAATTATATGAATCGGGAACGGGGATTGCCAAAGATCCAATTACCGCGCGTGAATTAATTGAACGCGCCGCAGAAGGCGGCAATCGTATCGCGATGCATGACCTTGGAAATTACTATGCCTATGGCCAGGGTGGTGTGGAGCGTGATATTAGCGTTGCCTTGGACTGGTTTACGAAAGCTGCTGAACGCGGAGTCGTTGACAGTCAATTTAATGTTGCCTTCTTGCGTGAAGGCAATGAAGGCGTACCGGCAGACCTTGAAACGGCGCTCTTCTGGTATCACATCGCTGCGCGTCAAGGCGACCAAGGGGCACCTGACAGAATTAAGTTTCTCGGCGGTCAAGTTGATGCCAAAACGATAGCTGATATTAAAACGCGAGCGGATAGGTTTAACCCTAAACCTGTCGATGAAGCGGCCAATGGCATCTTCCGAGATGTCCCTTGGGCGAAAAATGCACAGGCTCAAAAACAAGCTGCAGCTGCCGAGATACTACAAATTCGCGATGCGCAAACTTTTCTCGGCTCATTAGGCTATGATGTCGGAACGCCAGATGGGATCATTGGGTCCAAAACGCGGAATGCAATTAAGTCATTTGAAGCTGTGAATGGCCTACCGGAAACGGGGGAAATCACAGAGGATCTGGTGCGAAGATTAGAGATAGCGAGCGGGGCTTAAACATAGCTTCGCCCATGGCAGACATACATGTCACTCAGGTTGAAACCGAAATAGATATAAATGCGGTGAGGGGGCTCTTCCTCGAATATCTACAATTTGTGGAACGTTACCTCGAGCAAGATTTATCCTTCCAAGGCACAGAGAAAGAATTTGCTGATTTTCCGCAGACATATGACGCTTTATTTTTGGGCCAGCTCGACGGACAGCCTGTCGCAGCCTGCGGATTGAAACCCTTTAAACCAGGCATCTGCGAGTTGAAACGCCTCTATTGCCGTCCGCAGGCACGGGGGCATGGGATAGGTTTAAAGCTCAGCCAAGCCGTCATAAATAAGGCGCGAGAGCTTGGCTATAAACATATTTATCTCGATACGGATTATGGTTTGACCCATGCGAATGCTGTCTATGAAGCTCTTGGGTTTCAAGATATCGACAAATATTACGATAATCCGATGGACAGCCGTTTTATGGGCCTCGCCTTATAAGCAATTTACGCGGCTTTCCCTTACTTATGTTCCGCCTAGCACAGACCGCGGTGCGGGGTCGATAACGACGAAACGTCCGTTGATGATTTGATAGACCGCGAGTCCGCGATCAGGTTTCCCGTCTGAGTCAAAACTCACGAGACCATCAACGCCGTAAAAGCCTTCTGGGTTTTCAACACGATTATATCGTAGCTTGGGATTTCCGTCGGCGACAAAAGCCCCCATCATAACGGCGTCATAGGCTAAGCTGGCTAAGGTCGTTGCGGTCTCACCATAGGTCCGATCATAGGCGTCGAGGAACAGGCG
Organism: uncultured Algimonas sp.; assembly: GCA_964460585.1. Lineage (GTDB taxonomy): Bacteria > Pseudomonadota > Alphaproteobacteria > Caulobacterales > Maricaulaceae > Litorimonas. Next base: position 2,443 of record CAYWSI010000076.1, on the reverse strand, counting down.
TTGGGTGTCTTTGTCGGGGCCCGCAAAAACGCCGCGGTTCAAGGCAGGTTCGCGGACTGTGTCCGGATCGGCCCATCGCGACGTGCCCATAAATTGGACGCGCGCAGGGTCAACTTCGTAATAAGGAAGTAGCGGTGCGAGCGAGCGTAACGCTGTTCCGCCCTCTGGTAAGAGGATGGCTTCAAAACTCATGGGGGTCGGTTCTGCGCTGGCTTTTGCGCGCGCTTCGCCTTCAGCATGAAAGGCAGCGAGCTTTTGCGCTGGGGCTTGCATAACGCTGATGTCATTGCCTTGATAGGTTTCCGAGGCCGTCACACTGCCAAAATTTTCTCTAACCTTCGCTTCATAGGAGGCTTTGACACGGCGGCCATAGGCACTTTCTGGACCTAAGAACGCAAAGCGCGTTGCGCCTGTCCCTGAGACGTAATCCACAACTCGCTCGACCTCAGCCTCCGGCGGGAAAGATAATAAATAGGTCCCATTTCCCGCGACAGTCTGATCTGTTGAAAAGGCAATTAGGGGCGTTTGTGTTCGCCGGGCTTCGCGCGAAGAGGCTTTTACATTATTTGCCAAGATTGGTCCGAGGATGACATCTGCGCCAGCTTTAATGGCCGCTTTGGTCGCAGAACGGGCACCAGCTTCCGTGCCTTTTGTATCGAGTGCGATGAGAAGAACATCTGTTTCTTGGCGGTCAAAGACAGCCATTTCCGCCGCGCGGTACATAGATTGCGCTTCTTGGGCGAGGCGAGAAGAAGATGTTGAGAAGGGCAGTAATAAGGCCAATCGTTTTGTATCACGCCCTGCCATATGGGGCGGCGTCAGACCTTCACGATTGTTGAAATAAGGGCCTGACTCTGCCGTTTGTACTGGCGGTTTGGCCTCGTTTTCTACGGGTTCATTTTCACTCGGAGTGGGCGGCGCCTCGACTTCGACCTCTTTTGTTTCTGGGGTCTCTTCGGCAGGTCTCTTCGTTTCTGTGGGAATAGGTTGAACAGGGTCAACAGGTCGCTGCACGATAGGTGCGCGGTCTTGAGACGGCGTGGTTGTTGCACAGGCTGACATAAGCGCAGCGCATCCGCTGAGGAGAAGTATTTTTAAAGCGTGGCCAAACGGGATGTTGTTGGGCATATGGGTGTAACCTTCTTACTCTTGTTGTAAGGGCTTAGCTCTTACGAACAAAAATTTGCGGAAATTATATCGTGTCTAAGACAAACTCTAAGGCGGCACAGCCCGTCCCGCAACACCTAAGAGGCGAATCTAGCCTACGACTTACACCCGGATTATATGTTGTCGCGACGCCAATTGGCAATTTACGTGACATAACTTTACGCGCCCTGGATGTGTTGTGTTGTGTGGACCGCGTTCTGGCGGAAGATACGCGGCAAACGGGGAAACTCTTTGAAGCTTTTGACATAAAGGCCAAGCTAACAGCCTATCATGACCATAATGCGGCAGCGCGCATTCCACAGGTTTTGGGCTGGCTAGAAGAGGGAAAGTCAGTTGCATTAGTCTCTGATGCGGGCACGCCGCTGGTCTCAGACCCTGGGTTTAAACTCGCACGGGCCGCCATCGCTGCGGGGCATGAGGTGTGGCCGCTACCTGGTGCTTCGGCTGTTTTAGCCGGACTTGTGAAATCAGGTTTGCCAAGTGATAAGTTTCTCTTTGCGGGATTTCTACCTGCCAAATCTGCGGGCCGAAAGCGTGAATTAGAACGGTTAAAATCAATCCCTGCCACACTCATCTTTTTTGAAACCGGCCCGCGCATTAAAGCGTGCCTCACAGATATGGCCGAGGTTTTTGGTGAGCGGGAGGTTGTTCTGACCCGTGAGCTAACAAAACGCTATGAAGAAGCGCGGTACGGACGTTTAGCAGAGTTAATAACTTCGATCACCGATGATGCTCCACGCGGGGAATTGGTTGTGTTGGTTGGGCCGCCGGCTGAGGATGATAATTGGGATGAAGCGCGGGTCATCTTGGCTTTAGCACAAATCATTCCAGACGCAGGCGTGAAGCGCGCCAGCGCCCAAGTTGCAGAGATGGCGGGTTGGGCAAAACGGGATGTATATGCTTTAGCCTTAGACCTAAAATGAACGATCGACGCGTAAGAGAAATTCAGGGACGCAAAGCGGAAGATCATGTCGCGCGCTGGCTAAAATTAAGGGGTTGGACCCTTCTTTCCAAACGTTTCAAAGTCTCGGAGGGGGAGATTGATATTATTGCGCGGCGTAAAAATATTATCATATTCGTTGAAGTGAAACAGCGAGAAACGCTTCCTAAAATCGAAGATATTGTTTCACAAACGAATATTAGCCGCGTCATGGAGGCTGCCGAAATTTGGGTGAATCAAAATTTTGAGGCTCTCGATTCAGACTTTGAAATTCGCTTCGATTTGGCCCTGATTGAGGGGCGGGTGCATCCTTTTACGAAGGTTCAATATATTGAA
>CAYWSI010000075.1:4388-9096 GCA_964460585.1 uncultured Algimonas sp. | reverse complement strand
TTTGCGCGGTCTCAAATAGATCTTTATCTTGCGTTTTCTGAATAACAGGGACGACTAGCCCTTCCGTGCCGAGGCTTGTCCCGACGCCAATATTCACATCTCCAAAAATCTGAAGCTTATCCTCATGCCAGCGACTATTTACGGACGGCACGGCCTTCATCGCCTCAACACACGCCAATATAAAATAGGCTGTGTAAGTGAGCTTCACGCCTTTGGCGGCAAAGGCCCCTTTATGCGCGGCCCGGTGCGTCATAATGGATGTAAAATCGAGTTCAAATACAGCGGTCACATGCGGCGCGGTCGTGACGGAATGCGACATATGCTTTGCGATAGATAGACGCATATTGGAATGCGGTATCATTTGATCGCCAAACGCCAAATTTCCTGTAGAGGCGGATTGTTTAGGTTTGGTCACTCCTTTCGCATGATAGGATTTTACATCCGCTAAGGTTAGCCGCCCGCTTTTTCCTGTGCCTTCAAGCGCGGACACATCTAAATCATGCTCGGCGACAAACCGCCTGACGGAAGGGCTTAGTCCCAAATTAGCGGCCTTGATTGGGTCTGGCGATGGAGCTGATGTCACTGGCTGTGCCGGCGTTTCATCACGCGCAGGTTCCGCATTATCTGCACCCGCCGATGAAGCCGTAGATAATTGTCCAATGACGACCCCGGCTTCAACATCCTCACCGATATCACAGTTAATGGCACTCAAGACGCCATCATCAGGTGCTTCAATTTCCATTGTCACTTTGTCAGTTTCTATTTCGACAAGTGGTTCGTCTTTTGAAACTGTGTCCCCGATAGATTTGAGCCATTTCTGGATCTTCATCGTGGTGCCTTCTTCATTGTCGTCAGGCACTCTTATTTCAATAATTGACATGGCTATTCCTAGAACGAAATAAGGTGAAGAATTTTACGCTCAATATCCGCTTCACTTGGGACGGCCGCGTTGAGCAAGACAGGATTATGCGGGCTCGGAATATCTGGCATTGTGAGTCGGGATAGCGGGGCATCGAGATCCAAGAAACAAGACTCTCCGACAACTGTCAATATTTCCGCGCCGAAACCAGCGGTCCCATTATCTTCATGCACGACGAGGCAGCGCGTTGTCTTTTTAACGGATTTCAACACGGCCTCTTTATCCCAAGGGATGAGTGTACGCAGGTCGATGACTTCAACGCTTTTCCCAGAGGCCTTGGCCGCATTTTCACAACGTTCAACCATCGCGCCCCAGGTCACGATCGTAAGTTGGTCACCCACTTGCGTTATCTTCGCTTTCCCAAATGGGAGGCAATATTTATCACCCGGATAAGGCCGGCGCGCCCACGCATGGTCGAGCATTGAACGATGCTCAAAAAAGAAGACAGGGTCATTACCTCTCACAGAAGTTCGAAGCAAACCCACAGCATCTTCTGCGTTTGATGGAACAGCCACTTTCCAGCCTACGGCATGTGCAAATTGAACTTCATTGGTCTGGCTATGCCAAGGATCGCCGCATTTAAAATAGCCGCCCGGAATACGAACCGTGATGGGCGCGGCAAATCTATTATTGGTCCGCCAACGCATCGTACCGCAATCATTGAGCTGCTCGACAGCTGGGTCAGCATATTTACGGAATTGAATTTCAGGCACTGGCACAAGGCCCGCCATTGCCATGCCGACGGCGCGTCCAATAATACCTTCCTCAGAGAGACTTGTATCAAAGACGCGGTCTTCGCCATGCTTATCTTGCAATCCCATCGTCACAGCGTGAACACCGCCCTTTGGACCCACATCCTCACCAAAGACGACAAGTTTTTGATTTGTCTTAAGTTCAAAATCTAGCGTTCTGCGAATGGCGGTGACCATATTGATACGCTTGCCTTCTGGCTGTGGCTCCGCATCTGAGTCTGGGAACTCATGCCCCTGCGCGTGCACGCCGCCCATAACTTGGCTTATAATATTGCCGTTATCATCGGTTTCTGAAAATGCGAATGTTTCAATCGATTCTGGATTAGCAATTGGGCGGGTCTTAGCTTTCTCTAATGCCTCTCTCACATCTTTCTCAGCGCGCACCTCAACACTGTTCCACTCATCTTCACTCATATGATTGGGAATGAGATAGGATTTCAATTTAGGAAGGGGGTCACGCGCACGTTCTGCTGAAATTTCGTCTTCTGATTTATAGGTCTGCGTATCTTGCGCTGAATGTCCCGACAAGCGCGGCACGCGAAGCCGTAATAAAACTGGCCCCTGACGCCCCCGCACATGCTCGACAGATTTATGGATAAGGTCTGAAGCCTCGGCAGGTTCAGTTCCGTCGCCGTCAAAAATTTTCAAACCCTGAAAAGACGCCAAATTTGCAGCGATATTACATCCCGGTGTTTGCTTGTCTGATTTAACAGAAATGCCATAGCCATTATCCTCAATGTAAAACAACATGGGGAGTTTCAATGTAGTGGCCATAGTCAGGGCGGACCAAAACCCATTGGTGGCGACGGACGCATCGCCGCCCTGCACAACTGCGATGGCATCTTTATAATCTGAGTTCTTTAGAACCTTATTATAATATTCGACCGCCTGCGCCCAGCCTGCACTCGGTGTATATTGCGCGCCAACGCCGCCGCACATCGGTAAGGCGCTTGTGCCGCCCGGATTGGGATAATTAAATACAACGCCTATATCTCGGCCATCGCTATAGCCGCCCGATTTTGCTAAAGGTCCTGCCATGGCATCTTCAAGGTCAACACCTAAGCAGAGCAACATGGGACGCGACCTATAATAGCCACAGGTAGCGTCATGCGGTTTATCCAGCAGGCTTCCCAACATGATTTGCGCGACGTCATGACCACGCGCGGAAAATTGATATAAAACTTCTTTCGACGGGACCAATTCGGTTTCTTCAATATGGTCCATTATGCGGCTAACGTTGACCAAATAGGCAATGCGCTCCCAATCAAAATTAGGATTTATTCCGCCTACAGACGACTTGTTCGTATTTTCAAGCATCTTTTCGCTCATTTCAAAAAATTGACTATTTTGAGGATACTCGAAAAATAGGAGTGATTTTGGTCATTTTTAGAGCTATATATTATTTAAACAGATGTAATTCACTATTAATGCTCTAATATGTAGCATTATTCGCCATCTAAACACGAAATGTCACACCATGGATAAGACCGATTATAAGATTCTGGAGATTCTCCAAAAAAACGGCCGAGTCAGTAATACGGACCTGTCAAATGAGGTAGGTTTGTCCCCAACCCCCTGCCTCAAGCGGCTCAGAAAATTGGAAAATAGCGGCATTATAAAAGGTTATAAAGCTGTGCTCGATGCGCCGAAGGCAGGCTTTAATATCTCTAGCCTCGTTCTCATTAAAATGAATGATAATACGCGCGAGTCCGTGAATGCTTTCACCGAAGCTGTGAATAAAGTTTCAGCCATTACCGAATGCTATATGTCGACGGGCCGAATAGATTATGTCGCCAGAGTCTATGCGAGAGACTTCGTTGAATATGAGGCGATTTTAAGAGATGATATCGCACGCCTGCCCAATATAAGAGACATGGAAACGCTATTTTTATTTAGTAATTGCGTACCAGACGACAGTGTCAAATTTGGCGTCTAACTAATGCTCATCAAATGAAATCGTAATTTCATCCGTTAAAGGAATGGATTGGCAGGTCAGCGCCAAACCGCGTTCAACTTCATAATCTTCAAGCGCATAATTGGTTTGCATCTCAACCTTGCCTTTAATGACCTTCGCGCAACAGGTCGAACACACCCCACCCTTGCAGGAAAATGGTAGTTCAATATCAGCCTCTTGTGCAGCTTCAAGAACCGTCTCACCCGATCGGGACATTTCAAATATACGGGTTTGACCATCAATAATAACCGTCGCTTTGACATCTTTTTTCGCGGAGGAATCTGCCGTTTTAGGGCGCGCTGTCTTCGGAGGCGCACTCGCGAAAAGTTCGATTTTGATTTTCTCTTTCGGCAAGCCATGAGCTTGCAACTTATCTGATATGAGAAAAAGTAATTCCCGGGGGCCACAGATAAAGGCTTTGTCAGCGGCGGCAGGCGCCATCCACCGCGTGAAGAGTTGATCTAATTTCTCGCCGTCAACACGCCCATTTAAAATATCCATGTCCCCTGCATCGGTCTTAAGGATATGCAAGATTGAAAGCCGTGTTAAAAAACGATCCTTCAAATCACTTAATTCATCCCGAAACATAATCGTATTAAAGGACCGGTTCACATAAGTTAGAATGACCTTGGCATTGGGTTCAGATTCTAAAATCGTTTTCGTGAGTCCAAGTATTGGCGTGATGCCGCTTCCCACAGCAAACATGAGATAGTTTTTCTGTGCCTCTGGTTCGATCTCATTTCGAAACTTGCCTTTGGGCGGCATGGCTTCGAGTATGTCTCCAACGGATAGCTCTTCATTCGCCCAGCGTGAAAACCAACCACCCTCCACCTTTTTAACACCGATACGAAGTTGATTGTCATTTGCGCTTGAACAAATCGAATATGAGCGTCTTAGCTCTTCGCCCTCAAATGTTTTTTTAAAGGTAAGATATTGCCCCGGACTATAAGTAAAATGCTCAGCATCCCCTTGAGCAGGCTTAAGCGTGACGACGACAGCCTCTCTGGTATCTTTGCGGATATCTGTCACGCGTAATGGGTAGAAATTCACAATAGCCCCCTAAAGTGCCTTGAAATAATCGAA
>CAYWSI010000075.1:0-4288 GCA_964460585.1 uncultured Algimonas sp. | reverse complement strand
CGCGTAATGGGTAGAAATTCACAATAGCCCCCTAAAGTGCCTTGAAATAATCGAAGGGTTCGAAACATGTCCTGCAACGATAGCTCGCTTTGCACGGCGTAGACCCGAATTGACTAATACGTTCAATCTCATGAGAATCGCATTGCGGACAGGCGATATTGGCCTGTTTTGCCCCTGTTAGGCTAATCATCCCCGCGCAGGTCTCGCCTTCAACGGGCGGAACAATACCATAGTCTTTTAGCTTTTGACGACCGCTCTGACTTATCCATTTCGTGGTCCATGCCGGCGATAGAACTGAGCGAATTTTTACGTTCTCCAATCCCTTTTCAGCCAAAGCCGTTTGAATATCGAGGGAAATTACGCTCGTCGCGGGACAGCCCGAATAAGTCGGCGTGATATCAACACAGAGCACATCCTCTTCCCAAGCCACATTGCGAATAATGCCCAGATCAACAACAGAAATCACAGGGATTTCAGGATCAGGAACCTCGTCGAGCCATGACCATATCTGGGTCTCGCTTGGCAAATTTAATAGAAGCGCAGACATACTTACCAAGAGGCTCCAGGATAGCTGCGCTGTAAATGCTGCATCTCTGCCAATAGAGGGCCCATCACCTCGCTGTGTATTCCAGCCTTACCACCTGACCGCATCAGCGCATTTTCAGGTATTTTTAACATGGCCAGAGGCAAGACTTTATCAAGATGGCTTTGGAAAGCTTCGCCGACCTTCGCTAAGTCAGGCGCAACACCCTCTTGATGCATCAAACTATCTAACACATCCGCTGTATGAAGCTCACCCGTGAAGCGCCACAGAGCATTTAAGGCGTTTTGCATACGGTCATGACTCTCATTGGTTCCATCACCGAGCCGTATGATTAGATCTGTCGAGCGCTCAAGGTGATAGGCGACCTCTTTGACCGACTTCTGTGCAATCTCGGAGATATGTTTATCTTTGGAGGACGCCAGGGCTTGGAGCATGGGATAATGCCAACAGTCAAAAAGGAATTGCCGCATCAGGCTATACCCGAAATCTTCATTGGGCTGTTCCACCAACAGAACATTTGAAAACTCGCGTTCGCCTCTCAGGAAAGCCAAATTATCTGCCGTTGTGGGATCGGCGTTTAACTCTGCGGCATAGTTCAACCAGTTCGTTGCTTGTCCAATTAAGTCCAATGCGACATTCGCAAAGGCAATGTCTTCTTCTAATGCCGGGGCGTGACCACACCATGCCGAGATTTGTTGCCCTAAAATAAGCGCATTATCACCCAAACGAAGAACGTATTTTTGTAGATTATCTTGGCCAGACGCACTCATTACATGCTCCCAACTTCATCAGGAATTTTGAAAAATGTTGGATGGCGATAGACCTTCGAATTAGCAGGCTCAAAAAAGGGCCCCTTCTCTGTCGGCGAACTCGCTGTAATATTACTCGACGGAACAATCCAAATCGAAAGCCCTTCATTTCTGCGCGTGTAAACATCCCGTGCATTTTTCATGGCCATTTCTGCATCTGGCGCATGAAGAGACCCCACATGGCGATGCGCTAGCCCATGTTGCCCACGGATGAATATTTCCCAAAGCGGCCACTCACGTTTACTCATGTCACTATTCCTTATTCAGCCACAACTTTACGGGCGGCCTGTTTTTCAGCGTGAACCTCTAGCCCTTCGCGAAACCAAGCCCCATCGTCCCACGCCTTGTTACGCGCAGCTAAGCGCTCAACATTGCAGGGACCATTACCTGAGATAACGGCAAAAAATTCATCCCAATCCGGCTCGCCAAAATCATAGGCACCGTTCTGTTCATTCCATTGCAAATCTGGATCTGGCACTTTCAGGCCTAAATACTCCGCTTGCGGCACAGTTTGATTCACGAATTTTTGGCGCAGTTCATCATTGGAGTCTTGCTTGATATTCCAAGCAAAACTCTGCGCTGAATGTACGCTATCTTTATCAGATGGTCCGAACATCATGAGAGACGGCCACCACCAGCGGTTAAGCGCATCTTGCGCCATCTCTTTTTGCGCCTGCGTCCCCTCGCAAAGACGCATCATAATATCAAACCCTTGGCGTTGATGAAAACTCTCTTCCTTGCACACCCGAATCATCGCCCGCGAATAAGGGCCGTAAGAGCATCTTTGCAACGGTACTTGGTTCATAATCGCCGCGCCATCAACAAGCCAGCCAATCGCGCCAATATCGGCCCATGACAATGTTGGATAATTAAATATGGACGAATATTTGGCTTTACCGCTCAAGAGCTGTTCCGTCATTTCATCTCTGGAAATTCCTAGAGTTTCGGCCGCGCAATAAAGATATAATCCATGCCCCGCCTCATCCTGAACTTTTGCAATCAATATCGCCTTCCGCTCCAATGTCGGCGCACGGGTAATCCAATTGCCCTCAGGCAACTGACCTACAATTTCTGAGTGGGCATGTTGTGAGATTTGACGCTTAAGTGTCTTACGATAGCCTTCGGGCATCCAGTCCTTTGGCTCGATTTTGGCACCCGCATTGATGCGTTCTTGGAAGGCCCGCTCATTGGGTTCCATATCCTCAAGCGCTTTCAAGCCTTTGCCTGTAGATTTCACCATTTGCGCGTACATATCATACCTCAAACTTTAAAAGTTGACTTGCATTATCATAAACCGACCAGTCGGTCAATTATAGAGCCCTAACATTTGCGTTAAACACGCTCATAAATGGAAGCAATTCCTTGCCCAACGCCAATACACATTGCCGCAAGAGCTTTGTGAGTATCTGTGTGATGTAATTCTTCAATAGCAGACATAACAATGCGCGTGCCTGACATACCTAATGGATGCCCCAAGGCTATGGCACCCCCATTAGGGTTCACATGGGATGCATCATCGGCCAGGCCTAAGATACGCAATGTTGCCAGAGACTGAGAGGAAAAGGCTTCATTAATTTCAACAACATCCATATCACCAATTTTTAGCTTGGCTTTTTCTAAAACTCTCTGGCTCGCAGGCGCGGGTCCAATTCCCATGACGCGAGGCGCAACACCGACAGCCGCGCCCGTCACAAACCGTGCGCGCGGCGTAAGCCCATGCCGCTTCACGCCCGCCTCAGATGCAATAATGACAGCCGCCGCCCCATCATTGACTCCAGATGCATTTCCAGCGGTGATAGTCCCGCCCGGTTTCACAATAGGTCTTAACTTGCCCAGCACTTCAAGCGAACTATGTCTTGGATGCTCATCCGTATCAAAAATCAAATCGTCTTGTTTCCGCCTTGGTATGGAAACCGGCACAATCTCCTTCGCCAAGCGTCCAGACTTTATCGCAGCCTCAGCCTTTTTCTGACTGCGTTTCGCGAAGCGGTCTTGGTCTTCGCGGCTAATATTGTAATCCTCAGCCACATTCTCCGCTGTCTTCGGCATGCCTTCGGCTCCATAGACCGCCTCCAAAGCCGGATTGGTAAACCTCCAACCAATAGAGGTGTCATAAATCTCCGCGTTTCTTGAAAAAGCTTTTGGGGATTTTGGCATGACGAAAGGCGCGCGCGTCATTGATTCGACCCCGCCCGCAATAATCAAATCCGCGTCTCCGGCCATAACCGCGTGGCACGCCATAATGATTGTATCCATGCCGGACCCGCAGAGACGGTTCACAGTCGTGCCGGGGACTTTCTCGCCTAGGCCCGCAAGTAAAGCCGCCATGCGGGCTACATTCCGGTTATCCTCACCCGCTTGGTTGGCGCAGCCATAAATCAGATCATCGACCTGATCCCAATCAATCCCCTTATTCCTCTCTTTCAAGGCCTTTAACGGGATAGCTGCCAGATCATCGGTTCTGATAGATGAAAGCGATCCGCCAAAAGCCCCGATAGGCGTCCGAATAGCATCACAAATGAAAGCCTCTGACATGTTCATTCCTCTTCTAAAATATGGCCTCGAATGGTGCGAGACAAACCTTGAAACGTTGCAACAACCCGATCATCCGGACCCGTTACAACAACGTTGTAAACAGCTGAACGGCCCTCACCTGCTTCACGTTTTGCAACGGCTGTGAGTTTTTCTCCGGCATAGGCTGGGCTCAAAAATGCGATGGACGCTTGCTGGGCGACGGTGACTTTATTTTCTGAATTACAAGCATAGGCGAAAGCTGAATCCGCCAGAGCAAAAATCATTCCGCCATGAATAGCTTCAAACCCGTTGAGCATATCTGGTTTAACAATAAAGCTGACGCGACTCCACCCAACACCGCCGTCCTCATAAGTGGTTCCCCAAACCTTGGCCGTCCCTTCATTGCCAATCATGTGATTTG
>CAYWSI010000074.1:0-9112 GCA_964460585.1 uncultured Algimonas sp. | reverse complement strand
CAAAGGTCTTCTTTTGAAGCGCATGTACGGGCACTGTCGCATCTTTTGCTGGATGTCCAACGACTAACAAAACCATGGGTTTTTCGGATGTTGGACGACCGCATATGTCGCGCAAGAAATTCATTGGCGCGGGCGTATGCGTCAGAGTAGCAAGTCCCGCGGCATGTAAGGTCGTAATTAACATGCCCATCGCAATGCCGACACTCTCTGTGACGTAATAATGCTTCTCTCCCTCGGGGCCTTTTTTCTGAGCGAAAATCGCAATCAGCCAAGGCGCGGTTTCTAAAAACGGTTTCGACGCATCTGTGCCCAGCGGAGCAAGCGCGTCCAGCCATTCTTGGGAGGCTCGCCCGTCATAAAAGGCGCGCTCTTCCTCTTCGGCGGCCAGACGAATTCTGCGTTTCATCTCGGGATTTGAAATCGCTGCGAAATGCCAAGGTTGTTGGTTTGCGCCATTAGGCGCGGTTCCTGCGGCCATAATTGCCGTCTCAATGACCTCTTGCGGAACAGGTGTATCTTCGAAATAGCGTATCGTGCGGCGTGTCGATAAAAGGTCCAACATATCCGCCACGCGTTCAGACATTTCGGCATCTGTAACTGGGGCATAGCCTTCAAGTGGGACGTGTTCCTCGCTCATATTTGTGACCAATCCAAAATTACTTTACCTGCTTTACGGGTTTCCATGAGATCAAAGGCGGCTTGCCAATCTCTGGCCGGGAATCGATGGGTTATCATGCCTGTCATATCTAAGCCACTATCTAGCAAAGCGAGCATCTTGTACCAAGTCTCATACATTTGACGACCATAAATACCCTTAAGGGTAAGTGCCTTACCCACCATTTTACCGAGGTCCACAGGATAAGGTGTCGCAGGGATTCCCAGCATGGCGATATTTCCGCCCATCAACATCGTATCGAGCATTTGTTCAAAAGCGGGTTTTGCGCCGCTCATTTCTAGCCCGACATCAAAGCCTTCTTTCATGCCGATCTCTGACATGACGTCGCGCAGCTCTTCTTGCATTGTGTTCACCATACGGGTGCGCGTGGCTAGTGTTTTAGCAAAGTCTAAACGCCAATCCTCAATGTCGGTTAAAACAATACGGCGCGCGCCTGCACGTTCAGCGACACAAGCTGCCATAATACCAATAGGACCAGCGCCCGTAATGAGCACATCTTCTCCGACCAAATCATATGCAAGCGCTGTATGAACAGCGTTTCCAAGTGGGTCCATAATCGCAGCAATATCGAGCGGTACGCTCTCTGGTAAGGGGATGACATTAAATTCGGGTAGAGCCAAATATTGTGCAAAAGCACCCGGTAAATTTACGCCAATACCTTTTGTGTCAGGGTCAAGGTGAAAGCGCCCTGCCCGTGCATTTCGTGAACGCGTTCCAACCACATGGCCTTCTCCCGTTACCCGATCGCCGACCCTCACGCGTTTTACGGTAGAGCCAATGGCTGCAACTGTGCCGCCATATTCATGGCCGACGACTAATGGGACAGGCACGTTTTTCTGCGCCCATTCGTCCCATCCATAGATGTGCATGTCTGTGCCGCAAATGGCCGTGCGTTCAATTTTTATCAGCACTTCATCAGGCGCAATCTCTGGCACAGGCACATCTTCTAGCCAGAGACCTTTCTCGGCTTTTGCTTTTACGAGGGCTTTCATGGTTTTCGTCATGAAATCACCCCTAATTCGCGGCCAACCTTGGTGAATGCCCGGATAGCTTTCTCAATATGCTCTGACGTATGCGCAGCACTCATCTGCGTGCGAATGCGGGCTTGGCCTTTGGCCACCACGGGAAAGAAAAAGCCGATAACGTAAATGCCTTCATCCAGTAATTTTGCGGACATTTCCTGCGCGAGTTTGGCATCGCCTAGCATTACGGGAATAATCGGGTGTTCGCCCGGTTTCAACGTAAAGCCAGCCGCTTCCATACCTGACCGAAATTGTTTTGCATTTGCGGTTATGCGTGCGCGTAGATCATTTCCGTTTTTTGCAATTTCAATCGCTTTTAAGCTGGCCCCAACAAGAGGTGGTGCGAGACTGTTGGAAAATAAATAAGGCCGCGAGCGTTGCCGTAATATATCAACTACTTCCTGGCGAGCGCAGGTGAAACCGCCCATGGCACCGCCGAGTGCTTTTCCGAGTGTACCCGTTAGAATATCAACGCGGCCTTCGACGCCGCAATATTCCGCCGAGCCTCGCCCACCTGCTCCAAGGAAACCCGTTGCATGGCAATCATCTACCATCAATAAGGCATCATATTTATCTTTGAGATCGCAGATGCTTTTTAGGTCCGCGATGATGCCGTCCATCGAAAACACACCGTCAGTTGCAATCATGATGCGGCGCGCACCGGCTTGTTTGGCTTCAATCAGTTTGGCTTCGAGGTCCGCCATATCATTATTCGCATAACGAAAGCGCTTAGCTTTGCAGAGGCGAATGCCGTCGATAATGGAGGCGTGGTTCAGGGAGTCTGAAATGATGGCATCTTCGGCATCGAGCAAGGGCTCGAATACACCGCCATTTGCATCAAAACAGGCTGCATAAAGAATGCTGTCGTCAAACCCGAGCCAATCCGCGAGAGATTGTTCTAACTCTCTATGTTGTCCTTGCGTTCCGCAAATAAAGCGGACAGACGCCATGCCAAACCCATGTTCATCCAAAGCTGTTTTAGCGGCTTCCACTAAGGCCGGGCTATCTGCGAGACCGAGGTAATTATTAGCGCAGAAGTTCAAGACATCTTCGCCGCCGACAGTGATGGCGGCATCTTGTTCGCCCGTGATAAGGCGTTCTGTTTTGTAGAGACCTTCATCTCGGATTTCATCCAAGGTTTGAGAGAGCTCAGCATAGAATCTGCTGGACATAGAATACTCCGTGCTTTTAACCTTCATGCGCGCTATTTATCAAAACGTCACGCTCTTAAAGGCCAAAATGACGCATATTTCTTTCGAGAGCAAAGCCTATGACACAAGACGATTGCTCTATGGACCCTTTATTAAAGCGTATTCGAACCTGTACGGCCTGTACGCAATCCTCGCCGCCGATTCCTGTGACGCCAAGACCTGTCATTCAGGCAAGTAAAAATTCAAAAATTCGTATTATTGGCCAAGCGCCCGGAACCCGCGTGCATGAAAGCGGTCTACCCTTCACAGATCCGTCGGGTGAGAGGCTGCGCGATTGGATGGGGGTGAGTTCGGAAGAGTTCTACAATCCAGACCTCATAGCCATTACGCCCATGGGATTTTGTTTCCCGGGACAAGACGCAAAAGGAAATGATTTACCACCGCGCAAAGAATGTGGGCCGCTTTGGCAAAATTCACTGGATGAAGCTCTAACAAACGTCGAACTCACTCTCATTATCGGGATGTATGCTGTAACGTGGCATTTGGGTGACGCCGCCAAGCAGAACCTAACAGAGACGGTTAGGTCGTGGCAAAGTTACGGTCCTGATATTATTCCGCTACCGCATCCGAGTTGGCGCAATAATGCTTGGATAAAGCGGCATGATTGGTTTCCTGATGTTTTGCAGAGTTTAAAGGTCCGGGTGAATGATATTATCCGCGGCTAAAACGCAATAATTTTGAGAACTAAAATGTCTTTAAATAACTTGCGTCCGTCAGTTGTTGTTTTTTCTTTTACCTAAAGATTTCGCTTATGATGACGAGCGCAAGCGACGCATTTCATCGGCATATTCCCAGCGAGAAATCTCGCTCAAAACGCGGTCTATTCTTTGTTCCAGAAGGTCGACAGCGACTTCGCGGGCACCCGGACGTCTATCGTCTCCGGTTAAGCTCTCCGCTTTTTCACAGGCTTCGGCTAGTTCCATAGCCCCTACAGCTCTGGCAGATCCTTTCAGGGAATGGGTAACGCTCGTCCAAATCTCATCATTTGCATCGGCATTCAGTCCCTTCCCCCACATTTCGACTTGATTTCTAAATAAGCCAAACACCTCTCGCGTGAGGTCAGGGTCGCCGTCTACATATTGATTGAGGTGGTCGAAATCTATCTCAGGTGAATCAGTCATAGGAGTGATACTAGACATAGTTGGCGCATATGTTAGCGCTTTTTTATGTCTTATTTTGAACAAACGAAATCAGGTGAGTCGCGGTGGTGGTCTTGGATGGCGGTCACATGGCTGGCCTTTGTCGGCTGGCTCATTTTCCAGATTATCCTTCTTATACCACTCCCCATCATAGCAGGTTTCACTGATCCGCCGCTTTTAGAGGCATTGATGAATGCGTCCACAACTGCGTCTGAGAGCTCTCAATCTTTGAGCTCTATTTCTTTGTTAAGCGGCCTAGGCGTTACGGCGGCTATATTAGTCGCTTTATATTCAGAGGGTCAGACCAGAAAAATCAGCAATTTTCTGTCTGTGGCAGGTATTCTTATCTGTATTGGCACCTCTGTCATGGCCTCCAAAGGAACTGACAATTCAGCCGTTATGGACGTCATAACGCGGCTTATGGGAGCTTCGCCTCTTGCTTTTGCCTTGTTCCTCTTGACGTTCCCTGCGGGCCTAGCGGCGCTCTATCTCGGTCACACGAAAATACACAAACGTGGTCTCAGGGCA
Source organism: uncultured Algimonas sp. (assembly GCA_964460585.1). Taxonomy (GTDB): domain Bacteria; phylum Pseudomonadota; class Alphaproteobacteria; order Caulobacterales; family Maricaulaceae; genus Litorimonas. The sequence goes on along the minus strand of CAYWSI010000074.1, from coordinate 4,536 downwards.
TTGCATACAGCTGCAAGCAAATTTCGATGGGTCAGAGTATTTCAAGGTTTCCTACTCACATGGATTGTTCTCGGCATTTTTGCTTTTTTTGCGGACAAATTAGGCGTCATTCAAATCCAATTTGTTTTCTCGGGCGGCAAATTTTGGATTTATGCCCTCATATCGCTGCTCTTCATCCCTTTGCAATCCGCGACTGAAGAGATCGTATTTCGAGGCTATTTCAATCAAGGCCTCACACATATGCTCAAGTCAAAATGGGTAGCATTTGCTTTGACATCGTTAGCCTTCATGACGTTGCATTTGTCTAACCCAGAAGCCCTAGAGGGCGCAGCGTCAGGCACTCTACCTATCGTGATGAGCGGTTACTTCTTCTTTGGCTTGGCGATGTGTTTGATTGTTTGGATTGATGACGGCCTTGAAACGGCCATCGGCATCCATGCTGGCAATAATTGTTTTGCAGCGGTCATTATGAATTACGAGAACTCTGTCTTACCAACACCGTCAATCTTTCTAACGGGGACAGATCCTGTGAAGGATTCAATTTCAACAGTTCTGGTGCTTGCAGTGCTTGTGGTGACTATCTGGTTTTGGCGGAAGAGCTCACGGCAGCGCGTCCTTTAGCGGTCAAACGACACACCGTCCATTGCGGACGCATTGGGCTAGAAAACCATGGCTCTGCATAGCCAGACGCAATGGCTGTTTTGATAACGGCTTTATTGACGGGTTCGCCAAATGTGTCGAAGATTGCGAGTCGGCCATCGGTGCGGTTTAACCCGCCGTTCAGCCAGTTCCGCATATCCACGTCGATTTCGCGCGCACGTTGCTGTGCGCGATTATTAGCGTTATTCATAATGTTCCCACTCACCAAGCCGGGAATATATTGCGGTCTTCGCCGCTTTCCCCGTGCTTAAGCCTCTGTTACAATAAAGTAGAAAACATCTGGTTAAGCGGTGGGCATAACCAGGACACAGGGGAATTAAGTGTCAGATATAACAAAGAAAATTTTCTCTATTGAGCAGACAGAAAATGTACCTGACAAGGCAGAATCCCCAAAATCAAATTGGCTAAGGCCTATAGCCGATGAGCCGATTATAGATAAAAAAGCCACTAAAGCCGAGACTGGACCTGAAACTGTGCCTGAATTTGTCACAAGAGATGCGGTACAGCCGCTCATGTCTCCGCCATCAAACTCTATTGAGATGGTAAAACCACCCAAAGCGGCAGGTTGGTCGATATTAGGTTTTGGCCTTATGTATATTGTTGGCGCAGGATTATATTTTGGTTGGCCTCTCTTAAATCAATCCGTCGGCCTATTACCCATAGCTGGAATTGCTGTCCTCTTGATTTTACCTCTGATTTTGCTCTTTTTGCTTTGGCACGCACTGAAGCATCTGAGTGTTGTTACCTTTCAAAACGCGAAACTGACGGAGGCTGCAAATATTCTCGTTTCGCCTGACATAGAAGCTTTAAATCGAACTGAAAATTTATCTATGGGAATCCGTAATGAAATATCTAAAGTAAACAGTGATTTATCTAAAACAGTTGAAGCTTTTAAAGAGGTTCAACTATCAATTACGAGACATGCCACAGCCTTAGATACGGCGGGTATGACCCTCACAAGCCGTTCGGATGATGTCGGCCGCACCCTCACACTTCAAAGACAAGCCTTAGAAGGCTTATCGGGCACTTTTGACACGCGTATGAGTACACTCTCGACCCAAATTTCAGACACGAGTCAAACACTTGATGGGATTTGTACAGCGGCAGAATCCAAATTACTAAGTGCTGGTGAGGCGTTACAAAAAGCCACAGCGCTCGTCGATGAAACCGTCATATCAAGTACCTCTCGCTTGGAAGAGAAAATCGCGACTTTAGAAACAGCTGGTGAGAATTTGAGTGGTTCGACGGAAGCTTTAACATCGAGTATCAGCGCGTCTGCCGATAATTTGCTACAAAGTGACGCTGCATTCACCGAAAATACGACCGCATTAAAGACACTTAACACGCAAACTCAGACCCAAATCTCTGAACTGCAAGCCACAATTGGTCATGGGTATGAAGTGATAGCGGAACTGCGAGAAGCAGCAGATTCTAGAAAGGCCGCGCTCGAAACGCATTACGCCGGTCTGACTGAACAGATTAAACAATCAGAGGATAACACGCTTGTAGCACAAGGGAAGACAGCCCGTATGGTGGAATCGAATTTGGCACAAATGCGCCGAGATTTCTCTCGTATGGAAACGGACCTAAAATCTCTGCAAGCTAAATTGAATAATGCAAGGGCCGCTTCTCAAAACATGCCTGAAGTTGAAGAGAAACCCGCACGGTTAAACCTTCAACCCTTGGAGACAGATTTCCCCCCAGTCCAACCTACGGAGTCAGTGGTGGAGTCTGAATTTGAACCTATATCTGAAAGCCCAATGAATTTAGGTGCAGATATGGAAATTGAGGACCTCGACCAACCTCTCATCAATTTTGAACCTGACCTTATCCAACGCCCTGCTGAAGTGGAGGCAAAACCCAAAACAAAAGGGTTTGGTCGCCGCAAAGATAAGGATGAAAAGTCTGGTTGGCGCTGGAGAGATATGTTGGGGACGCTTGATCGTCCCGAAGGGAGCGCACAGGCCGCTACGCTTGCTGCCGCAAACCCTCTCGCAAATCACGGGGTAAATGCCGTTGCCCTCTTAACAGGGCTGAAATTATCCCCTTCCGCAATTGTCGATGAAGGGACTGTGATTGAAGCCACGCAAGCCCGCGTAAACAAAGGTGAGCTTGGTTTAACGTCAGTTGTCACGGAGAAATTGCCAGAGGCTGTGACTCATCTGAAAGAGAGTTTGAATCGTGATGAAAATCTCAAAGCGGATTTGCTAAGCTTCACATCGGAGTTTGCGACGAAGTTAAGCCAGACACCCCCAACCGCCCCAGCCCTTCGCGCCGCTCTTGGTTCTCCGAATGGACGAGCTTATCTGCTCTGCGCGGCTGCCTTGAGGACCGAATTGAGAGGGTAAGACTGAGCGCGGCAACGTCTTAGGGTATCTTGCCCTCGCCGCTACCTCGTCTTATGGCCCCGCCATGATTGAACAAAATGGAACATGGGAAACCCGCACCTCCGAAAGCGAAGACGCGGGTCAACGATTGGATAAATGGTTGTCGAGTTGGACAGAGCTATCGCGCTCCCGAATCCGAGACCTCGTTGAAAGCGGTAACGTCAGAGCCAATGGCGATATTGTTGGAAAAGTTACAACGAAAATCAAGGCTGACATTGAATATGCAGTGCGCGTACCGCCACCTGTAGATGATACGCCGCAGCCCGAGAATATTCCTTTAGATATTTTGTTTGAAGATGATTATTTGATCGTTTTGAATAAATCCTCAGGCATGACGGTTCATCCTGCGCCTGGCTCACGGAGTGCAACCTTAGTCAATGCCCTGCTCCACCATTGCGCGGATAGCCTATCCGGTATTGGCGGCGTTATGCGTCCCGGCATCGTGCACAGACTGGACAAGGACACATCAGGCGTGATAGTTGTCGCTAAAACGGACAGAGCACATCAAGGCCTATCCAAACAATTTGCAAAACATTCCATTGACCGTATTTACACCTGTCTCGTGCGCGGGGCGCCAAAGCCTCGCTCTGGCCGCATTGCTTCCCGTCTCGCAAGGTCGCCCAATGATAGAAAGAAACAAGCCGTCGTGCGTGGTACGCTCGACAATATTGAAGCGTCAGATATCGGCCGTCATGCCGTCACCCATTACCGCTACGTCAAAGGATATGGTCGCGCACAACATGCGAGTATTGGCACGCCTAAAATCAGCCAACTGGATTGCCAGTTAGAAACAGGCCGCACCCATCAAATTCGGGTGCATTTGTCGCATATTGGATGCCCCCTATTAGGCGACCCACTCTACGGCAAACAGCGCGCCTATGCGACATCTAATCAAGCGGCTGAAGAAGCCGTTCGCGTCGCCGTGGCCAATTTCAAACGCCAAGCCCTACATGCGCGCCACCTCGGGTTTATTCATCCCGTTACAAAAGACCATCACAGCTTTGATGCCCCTGTGCCAGAAGACATGCAGCACCTTTTGGATGTTTTGACTGATCTTCCGACGTATTGAATATATGAAATTCTTGATGAAAGCCCTCTTTAAACCCAATCTGAGTTTCCTATATATTACGGCTGGAGGAATTGAGTCTCATGGCTGACACGAAATCATTATCGACGAAAACATCCAAAAAGGATGCGACCTATTCTGGCAACATGAAACTATCCATGTCGCTTTCGCCGGAACAGGGGCTAAACTCCTATCTGCAAGAAATTCGCAAATTTCCGATGCTTGAGAAGGACGAAGAATTTCGTCTCGCAAAGCGTTGGGTGGAAGATGGAGATACGGCGGCGGCGGAGAAAATGGTGACATCTCATCTGCGTCTCGTGGCCAAAATCGCCATGGGCTATCGCGGCTATGGATTGCCGATTGGCGAAATCATCTCCGAAGGCAATGTCGGCCTCATGCAAGCGGTGAAGAAATTTGACCCTG
>CAYWSI010000073.1:0-9173 GCA_964460585.1 uncultured Algimonas sp. | reverse complement strand
TTTTTGATAATGGCGAATTTACATTTTTCAAATTTAGCAACCAAACTGATTTGCCCGCTATTTTTGAGGTTGATCAGGATCGAAATGAATCAGTTGTAAACTATCATTTGGAAAATGGATATGTTGTCGTCGAAAGTCTTGGACGGCAATTTACACTCCGCCATGGCGACGAAGAAGCTTGCGTCTTTAATGATAACTTTAGTGAGGCGAGATCTCTGCTAGTTTTAAATTCGGAGGGATAAATGGCCGGTCCTTCAAATGAATTCCAAGAAGATGTGGAATCTGATCGTGATATACAACCGCTCGCGGTGAATGCATCCAGATTGCCATTCGTATTTTTTGTTGTCGCTGTCGTTGCGGCATTACTGGTATTGTTCTTACTTCAATTATTCTCATCAAATAATACGGCTACTGAACAAATTAGAGAGGAGTTTAGACCGCCAACAGCAAATATTGAGATTCAAGATATACCTCGGCGACCCGTCGAGCCTGTCATTGAACCTGAGCCTAAGCCAGAACCAGAAACAAAGCCAAGTGTGGTGCAAAGATTTAATCCTATCGAAATGGAACGACTTCGCCAAATCGCTTTATTAGAAGAACAAAAACAAGAGTTGGAACGTCAACGTTTAGCAGCCATTGAGGCTGAGCGTAGAGAGAGACTTGCGTCCAATATACTTATTGTAGATTCAACAACCGATGATAGCGCTTTTGATGCCAGTGCTGCACAGAGAGATGAATTTTCAGATATTCAGGAAAATCTTGACGCCTTGCGTCCGCCTGACCCTAATGATCAAAATGAATTAATTGCAAATGCTAATGAACGCTTTTTGCGTGATGCGAGTGACGCAGGAGTTGCAGAAGCAACTGCCGTGACGCTTGAAAATCAGGATACGCTTATAACACAAGGCACCTTTATATCGGGAGTTCTTGAAACAGCTATTAATTCAGATCTACCAGGTATGATACGTGCGATCGTCGACCAAAATGTTTATGGTCGAACAGGACAAGTGGTGGTTATTCCCAAAGGTTCACGGTTGGTAGGTCGTTATAATGCGAATCTTACGGGCGGACAGGCGCGTGTATTTGTCGTGTGGTCACGTTTAGAGCGTCCAGATGGAGTGGTTGCAGATATTGGGTCACCTGGCGTGGATGGATTAGGTGTTGCAGGGTTAGGTGGCTTTGTCGACAATCATATCGTAGAACGATTTGGTGCAGCTACATTCTTAACTGTTCTCGGTCCACTTGTAGCAGTGGCAGGAGAGAGCATCATAGATTCAAATAGTGAGCAGGCACAATCCGCACTTCAGGATTCTCAACAAAATGCCAGTCGAGTCGCTGAGATTGCGCTAGAAAACTCGATTAGCAGGCCGCCTACGATTCATGTGGATCAAGGTGCGAGAATTAATGTCTTTGTTAACCGCGATATCAGTTTCCATTCGGTGGGACTTCCTACTCAATAATGGCCTTGAAATCGGGACATTATCTAACAAGGTATCTCGAACCGTTGCAGCGTTGGCTTGATGAGGACGGCGTTTCAGAAATTTCAGTTAACGTGCCTGGGAAAGTTTGGATTGAAGCTGCGGGGAAACCTCGAGAAGAATTTGAGGTTCCTGAGTTAACTAAAAATTTGTTGGCGCAATTGTCCCGTCAGATTGCTGCGGCAACTGATCAACTGATTAATCAAGAAAAGCCGCTTTTGTCTGCAGCTTTACCAACTGGAGAGCGTGTTCAAGTTGTTGCGCCACCTGCGGCGCCAAATGGATATGCTCTGTCGATTAGAAAGCAAGTCTTACATCAAATGAGCTTGGATGATTACGCGAAGCAGGGCGCGTTTGATATGACAGAATTAACGCGAAATGCGGATGTGTCTGAGGAGGTTAAGGCACTTCAAAAAGCTCTTAAGAAGGGAGATGTTCAGCAATTTCTTTCATTAGCCGTTAAATCACACCAGAACATTGTTATCTCAGGTGGTACGTCTACCGGCAAAACGACATTTCTCAATGCGCTACTTCAAGAAATACCGATGGATGAACGGATCATCACCATTGAGGATACACGAGAAGTGAATGCCCCGCATGGGAATTTATTGAATTTGATTGCAGCTAAAGGGGATCAGGGCCGTTCCCTTGCAACTATTCAGGATCTTTTAGAAGCCACATTACGCTTAAGACCAGATAGAATTATCCTAGGCGAACTTAGGGGCAAAGAAGCATATACCTTTTTACGTGCCATCAATACGGGGCATCCAGGCTCAATATGTACGCTCCACGCCGATAGTCCGGCTGGCGCTATTGAGCAATTATCATTGATGGTTTTGCAGGCTAACTTAGGTCTTAGTCGGAATGAAATTAAGGATTATGTCTCGAGTATGATTGATATTGTTGTACAGTTAAAAAGGGAAGGTTCGCGCCGATATATAAGTGCGATCCAATTTAAACATGCGTGATTCAAAAGTACGTATTTTTCTATTTATAGTCGGCTTCCTTATATTTCTTTGGCTTTGGGGGGCAGTTTATTATTCAATTTGGGGCGGACCAAATATTAGTTTCATGGACTCGCGTCCTTGGACAATGCCTGCCATTTTATCGGCCTTTTGGGATAATCCGCAAGTTTTTCGACGGGCTATGGTTACGGGCGGTGTTCTTGCGCTAATCCCGTTGCTTAGCGCATTAGTGTATTTTCGCAATCGGTTAAATATGGATTTAGGCGACGCAAAATTTGCCACAGAATATGATATTAAAAAAGCGGGTCTTCGTTCGACTAGTGGTCTAATTCTTGGAAAATTCAATGGCAAGTACATGATGGATGACGGTCAAACTCATGTTCTTGTTTCTGCACCAACGGGGTCTGGTAAAGGCGTCGGTGTTGTTATCCCAAATTTATTAAATTGGAATGGTTCAGCTGTTGTCTTGGATATTAAAGGCGAGAACTATAAATTGACGTCTGGATTTAGAAAAAAACATGGACAAAAAGTTTTTGTTTTTTCGCCTTTTTCTGAAAAATCACATCGCTTCAATCCTTTCGATGCGATCAATCCGGACCCTCGCCAACGTTTTAATGATCTACAAAACATTGCACAAATTATATTACCAGATAATGAAAAAGACCCGACTTGGTCGCAGCAAGGTCGAGCATTATTTATAGCTTTTGCGCTATACCTCTTGGACAAAGAAGGTCAGGTTTGTTCAATCGGAAATATACTACGGTACTTACAAACACAGGACGATACACGAGATATTGCCAAGGGCATTTTAGAAGCCGAAGGCAGTTACTTAGATGCATCAGCGCAAAGAACGTTTTCCAATTTTTCCCAACAGGAAAAACGAATGTCTGAATCGGTCAAGGTTGGACTGGTTGGCGCGCTAAGCCTCTGGAACAGTGCGTCAATTGATGCTGCCACGAGTCACACCGATTTCGATATATCGGCTTTACGTAAATCTAAAACTACAATTTATGTGACCGTTTCGTTGGCTGATTTAACAAGTTTGCGGCCTTTGCTGACGCTATTTTTCGAACAAGTTTTTGCAGCTCAACTTCGCAATGAACCCGATAAGGAAGATAAGCATAAAGTTCTTTTTCTAATGGATGAATTTGAAAGTCTGGGAACAATGGAAGGCATTGTTGATAAATTACCATTTGTTCGATCATTTAATATTCGAGTGATGGCTATTATTCAGGGGCTGTCGCAATTAGATCAACGATATACAGTCGCGGGACGTGACAAGATTTTACAAGGTTCTAAGCACCAAATTTTCTTTGCATCAAATGATCAGCAAACAACAAATTATGTGTCGCAGACGTTAGGCAAAAAGACAATTCGAACGACTTCTAAATCACATTCAAGGCAAGGGCGGTCAGTGTCTTATCAAAACCAAGCGCGAGAATTGATGCTGCCACAGGAAGTACGTGAAATGTCGTCAGATAAGCTCATCTTGCTGACTGAGGGTACGCGTCCAATTATGGGAACAAAAATCCGTTACTTTAAAGATTCTGCAATGAAAAAACGCGTGGGACAAGGCGAAACGGATGTGCCGTCCTTAGATTTAGAGCCTAAATTTTCTCCTACGCTAGAGGATGTTGCGGGCGTTGATGTCGCCCAGCGTATTCGAGAAGGCAATAATAAAGGAGCGGGAGGGGGAGGCCGAGTAAACCAAACTTCTGAATCTCAAGCTGAGAGTAGTAAAACGACATTTAATGACATTTTGGGAGGCCTAAAAAAGGATGGCTCTAATGATCAATAAGTGTGATTATGGAAAACGAACTTTTCTATAATTAAACTTTGCAAAATTGCAGTACACACATTGAAATCTAATTAGGGCCAATCGAAACTATAGACTTTCATTTTACTGATGTCGCTTTTTTTTACTTCTTCGAAGCTTCGTGATTTATCAGAGGCTGCGGTTTGCGTAATAGGTGCATTATTTGATATTTCTTGGCGTTTATTAAATACTTTTGATAGAACCTTCACGACGTAATTTTGTGTCTCATCAAAAGGTGGTATGCCGTCATATTTACTGACCGCGTTTTCACCAGCATTATAGGCGGCTAAGACCAGGCTAGGATTGTCATACAGATCAAATAGTCGTGCGAGTTCTGCTGTTCCAGCTCGAATATTCTCAGCAGGATCAAAGGCATTCACGACGTTATATCGCGTGGCTGTAGCCGGCATTAGTTGCATTAAACCCATAGCGCCTTTTGGGGATATCGCTGTTAATTTGTAGTTGCTCTCAGTTTCTATGACGGATTCAATTAGAGATACATCAATTTTACTATATTTTTCGGCTTCGCCTTGGATAATTTCTGCGTATAATTTTGGCTTGCCAGTTGTCGTAACACTCTCAGGAATGTCCTTTGGAATGTCCACTGTGTCGATTATATTTGGCACAGGCCCATTTTCTAACTTTTCTAAAAAGGCCCTGTCTAATTCTAAAATACGATCTTCACCTGTTTCGGTCTTAAAAGGAAATTTAACGGTTGGTACAGGCTGCGCAATAACAGGCGATCGGGGTGCTAAGTCAGGGTTTTCCTGAGGGGCTTCTAATGATGATGTGATAATCTCAGGACTAGCCGAAGTCGTAGTGCTATCCGCTTTTGGTTTTTGACGGTAGTCTCGCACTTCCTCTACATTCACATTTCCAGTATCATCAACCGTAATGACTGTGGCCATGGCCGGTAGGCTTGTCATCGCCGTTGTGAATGTAAGTAAGGCGATATTGCTTAGTTTTTTTCGTTTCATATCACCCCCTCATTGCGAATAAAAAGTTTAGTCAAAGATAAATACAATTATCGTGCCACACTCTAGAGACTATGCATCACAATCCCTTAGTCAGAACGTTTCAACCATAGTTAATTCCGCGCGATTGTCACGTTAATATTTTAGGGCGGTCCGCCGCTTGTTTGGCATTCAGACCAGTCTATCACGTCCAAAAAAGGCTTTAACACGCCTATAAAATTTCGGCAGGGGGTTTCTCACTTTCCCAAATTTCAGATACTATTTAAGCTGATATCGTTATATTCATCATAGTGACTCTTCAGTTGAAAATGGACTCCGACAGCATGAGCTATCTCGAAGTCATTTTTGCAATAAAAAAATGACTAGAAGAGTTGCTGGAGGTACCACCCGGAATCGAACCGGGGTACACGGATTTGCAATCCGGTGCGTCACCACTCCGCCATGGTACCTCGCGTGGTGGAAGCGGTGCTATAATCATATGCGCCTGTGTCCGCAATAGCTGATTGCGGTCTGTGCAGCTGGGCGCTATAGCCCGCAGACACGAACATTTCTTTTTCGCGAGTCTCGCTTACATGACTGATTTTTCTGCTGCCCGTGATGCGATGGTTGAGTCGCAAATTCGTACATCTGATGTAACGGATTTAGCGATATTGGGGGCGTTTCGCCGTACGGCGCGCGAGAGCTTTGTCCCAACAGCGCGCAAAGCGCTTTCCTATGCGGATTGCCCAGTTGAGACGGATGAGGGGCGCGTCATGCTCTCGCCCCGAGATTTGTCAAAAATGATCCAGGCCGCAGATATAGAGCCTCAGGATGTCGTCTTGGACTTAGCGTGTGGCCGCGGCTATTCGACGGCTATTCTAGCGCAGCTTGCTGACACTGTTGTCGGGTTGGAAACGGATGAAGCGATGGTTGCGCGCGCGACGGAATTATTGGTTGAAGCCGATGTTGCGAATGCTGCGGTAGTTCAAGGTGACTTGAAATCTGGCGCAGCGGAGCACGGCCCATTTAATGTTATTTTTGTTGGCGCGTCATTGCCAGCGGCGCATCAAGCTTGGTTTTCCCAATTGGCGAATGGAGGCCGGCTTGTCTGTATTATCCAAAACGGACCTGTGGGCTGTGCGACAGTCTTCACAAAGTCAGGGGATGCCATTGGGGAAACCGTCGCCTTTGATACGAGCGCGCCTTTTCTGCCCGGCTTTGAACCTGCGGACGCCTTTGTTTTTTAGTCTTCTCCTCTGCCTATACATTGATGTATAGGCGTCGGGCTGTCTTCATTAGGTCCAATGTGCGTGGCTTACCCGTATTAGGTGTAATATAAGACATCCGATTGGAGCTTTGCCGTGTCGATACGACATATAATTTTGACCGCATGTCTTGGAGCGGCCTTGCTTGTGTCACCGGCACAGGCGGAAGACCTGCAATCCGCTCTAGTTTCGGTTTATGAAACCAATCCACGCCTTTTGGCAGAGCGGGCGCGACTTCGCGAAATAGATGAAACCTATGTTCAAGCGCGCGCTGCGGGCCGACCAACCATCAGCGGTACGGGCTCTATTGCGCAAAGCGGCGTGAATTTTCCGGGCGGCGCGGCGGTCTTTAGCGGCGCTCCTGTTGGTTCAACTGACGCCGATTTTAGTGTCTCTGGCCGTCCCAGTGAAATCGGAGTTCAAATCGTACAGCCACTCTATCAAGGCGGCCGTGTCAAAGCGCAAAAAGAACAGGCGAAACTCTCTATTTTGGCAGCGCGGGAAAATTTGCGCGCACAAGAAAATGAGCTCTTTTTATCGGCAGCCAGTGCCTATGCTGACGTACGCCGAGATTTAGAAGCGACCCGTATTCGCCGCCACGATGTCAGTGTTCTCTCACGTCAATTGGAGGCGGCGACAGCGCGTTTTGAGGTTGGTGCTGGGACGCAAACAGATATTGCCCAATCAGAATCGCGCTTGGCGCTCGCAGAATCCGGCCTTGCGCAAGCCGAGGCGCAGCTCGCATTTTCTCAAGCTAGTTTTGAGAGGTTTGTTGGTCGGCCAGCTGCCTCCTTATCCGCGCCGCCAATTTATACCCTGCCACCAACCTTGCCAGATGCGATTACCGCCGCGCGCGAGAATAACCCTCAATTGATTGGCGCTTATTTTAATGAGGCCGCGGGCCGTGCTGCTATTGATGTTGCCAAGGCTGCGGGGCGTCCGACAATTTCGCTTTCGGGCGGACTGTCGCGTCAGCGCGAACAACTCTCTCAATTACAATCGATTGATGGGGCCTCGATAACGGCGCAGGTGACCGTGCCGATTTATTCAGGCGGGGCCAATACCTCTCGTCGCCGTCAGGCCGAACATGCGAAAACGCGCTTGGCCTTTGAAACGAGAGATGCAGAATTGGCCATTGATCAATCTGTCACGCAAATCTGGGCGCAATTGACGGCAGCCCGCGCGAGTTTGGAGGCGGCCAAAAGGCAAGTCAGCGCGGCGCAACTTGCCTTTGAAGGCGTGACTTTGGAACAAACAGTTGGGACGCGTGATCAATTGGACGTCTTAAACGCGGAACAAGAAACGCTAAACGCGCAGCTCTCCGTGATTGAAGCGGAACGAAATGTGAGTGTGGCGACCTATCAATTGCTCTCAACAATTGGCGTCTTTGACGCCGTAGGAATAAGATTGCCCGTGAATGGATATGACCCAAATGAGAATTTGGACCTCATTCGTTATCAGGGTTTGTCAGAAAAATTGGACGAATATGCGCCGGGTTTTGTCAAGCGATTGGGCCGAAAACTGCCCGGGCACACTGAAAAACCTGAAAATTGGGATGAGGAAGGCACGCTCGAAATTCTCACGGAACCCATTAAACCTGCATCATTGCCGCCTTATAATCCGCTTTTAGACGGGGATAGAGATGGAAAAAATGATGATATCTACAGGTCAACTGATTCTCCCGTGGATTGAACGAATGCATGGCTGGACAAGCCACAGGCGTTGTTTTAACAAGCGTTATTAGGGATTAAGCCGTTTTGGGAGGGCCGCTTGATTGACTTGTATATGAAGTCGAACTTGTGCGGGAATAAATTATATGTCTGACCAGACACCAAATTCTTCAGATAACCTCAACGGGTCGGACCCGAGCATGGAAGATATTCTGGCTTCTATCCGGAAAATTATATCCGATGATGAGCCCGTTGCGATGGAATCTCCCGAAGATATATCCTCTGATGCCATTTTAGGTGTGGTTGAGAATGTTCAATCTGATATCAGCGGAGTTGAGGTTGAAAGCGTCGATTTGAATATTGATGATGTATTGGCCGATTTGGATGAAGATGTTTTGGCACCCGTCGCCGAAACTCTGCCTGAACAGAGTGCTCTTGATGTGGCAGAGAGCGTAAATGCCGATGATGACGCATTTTCAAATGTCTTAGACGAAATTTTAACGGACGAGGTGAGTGACAACAGCCCTGACGTAACAGATAATTTGACTGACGCCGAAGATGATCTTTTAGGCCTCTTGGATGCAGAAATTCCATTAGAGGAAGAACCTAATGTAGATGTCATGGCGGATTTGGCATCAGATGTACCCTCTGACATCCAAGAGGAAGCTGTTGAGCTTGAATCTGACATCCAAGAGGAAGCCGATGAGCTCGAAGATGTGTTGGATATGGTGGATGCAGACGCGGAGACAGAAGCGCTCGTTACGGATGAACCCGATGATGTAGAGGCTCTATTGAATGGTCTTCTCGGGGATGATGACCCACTTCCACTTGAGGATTTGAGCCAAGAGGTAGAGCTTGAGGCGGCAGCACTTGAGGACGTAGTCTCTGAGGAGGCGGCATTTGAGGACACAGTATCTGAGGATGCGGTTCTTGAGGACACATTACTTGAGGACGTAAAGCTTGATCTTGATGAGACAGGCGCCGCAGATTTAACTGCCGCAACTGCCGCAACTGCCGCAACTGCCG
>CAYWSI010000072.1:0-9722 GCA_964460585.1 uncultured Algimonas sp. | reverse complement strand
ATATTGGTTTGAACAATCGCGCCGAGCGCGCCGACAAACATTGACAAGACCGCCATGACAACAATCACTTGCTGCCACTGCCCTAAAATCTCACCGAAAGGAATGATTGTCAGCCGTGCGATAATGGCCATAGCCGCAAGTTTCGGAGCTGCCGCAAAGAAACCTGTGACAGGTGTTGGCGAACCTTCATAAACATCAGGCGTCCACATATGGAACGGCGCAGCAGAAATCTTGAATGCCAAACCGCAGAGCAAGAAGACCATACCCGCAATAATCCCGACCATCGGGCCTGAGGTTGGGCCTGTCGCCTCAATCGTGAGTTTAATTGACGCGCGAATAGTTTCGAAGTCGAGAGACCCTGTGAAACCATAGATTAGAGAGGCCCCGTAGAGCAGAAGGCCTGACGACAAAGCGCCGAGGACAAAATATTTCAGTCCCGATTCAGAGGCACGTAAGCTGTCGCGGTTAAAGGCCGCCATGATGTAAAGCGCGAGAGATTGCATCTCGATACCAATATACATGGAGAGCAAATTATTTGCGGAGACCATAATGGACATGCCAAGAACAGAATAAAGCGTGAGAACCGAAAACTCATATCGGTCCAGCTTTTCTGATTGGAAATAATGTTTGGACAAGAGCAAGGCCGCTGCCGCTGAGAAGCCGATAATCGCCTTCAGAAAATCACTGAAATCATTATTATAGAGAAGTCCATTGAAAGATGTTCCTGCCGGACGGTCGAGCACAAACCCCATCAATCCGAAAATAACCAAAAGCCCCGCCGCGATATTGCGGACGAGAACAGAACGGTCCTGCGTCTTTGAGAGACCAAAGCCGAGCAGCAAAGACGCTGTTACAGCCAAAAAGAGTTCCGGCAAAATTGTAGAAAGAGATTGGAACATTAGTGGGCTCCGTCAACGACTGGGACAGCTATTTGCGCCGCGTTGAAATCAGTAATGAGTTTTTCGACAGAGGCCGAAGTCACATCCGTAATGAGCGAAGGATAGACACCCAGAAGGATGGTGAAAAATGCCAATGTACCGAGAATAAAGGCTTCCGTCTTTGTTACATCCAAAATACCCTCTAGCTTCTCATTGACGACCTCACCAAAGACGACAGCGCGGTAGAGATAGAGCGCATAGACAGCGGAGAGGATCATGCCAAAGGCCGCGCCAAAGGCTATCCACGGATTGACTTGATAGGCCCCGACCATGGTTAGAATCTCGCCGACAAAACCAGACGTTCCAGGCAAGCCAACATTCGCCATTGTAAAGAGGAGGAAAAAGGCTGCGTAAACGGGCATCTTACTGACGAGGCCGCCATAAAAAGCAATCTCGCGTGTGTGCATCCGGTCATAAATCACGCCGACACAGAAGAAGAGCGCGCCGGAGATAATGCCATGGCTGAGCATTTGGAAAATGCCGCCCTGAATACCTTGCGTATTAAAGGTAAAAATACCCATGGTCACAAAACCCATATGGGCGACCGAGGAATAGGCGATGAGCTTTTTCATATCATTCTGGCGGTAAGCCACGAGCGAAGTGTAGATAATCGCAATGACGGACATCCAGAAAATGATGGGTGCAAGATTTAGCGAAGCAAGTGGGAATAAAGGAATGGAGAAGCGCAGGAAACCATAACCACCGAGCTTCAACAAAATACCCGCAAGGATAACAGAGCCTGCCGTTGGCGCTTCAACGTGGGCATCAGGCAGCCACGTATGAACAGGCCACATCGGCATCTTAACAGCAAAGCTAGAGAAGAAAGCGAGCCAGAGCCATGTTTGAACGCCGCCTGGTATTTTCAGCTCTTCAATAAGAACCCGCATATCCGTGGTTCGTTCACCGAGCTGCACACCGCTATAATAATAAATCCAGAGGATAGCCGCGAGCATAAGAACAGAGCCGAGCAGCGTATAAAGGAAGAATTTATAGGACGCATAGACACGGTTCTTACCGCCCCAAACACCGATGATAATAAACATCGGAATGAGCACCGCCTCAAAGAAGAGATAAAATAAGATCAGATCAAGCGCGACAAAGACGCCAATCATCAATGTTTCCAAAATCAGAAACGCTATCATATATTCAAGCATCCGCTTCTTCACAGATGCCATGGACGCCAGAATACAGAACGGCGTTAAAAACGCGGTGAGCAAAACAAATAAGACGGAAATACCATCAACGCCCAAGCGATATTCAATACCGCCGCCAAGCCACGGCGTGTCCTCCATAAATTGGAAACCCGCTTGCGTGCTGTCAAAATCCAGCGTCATAAAGATTGCGAGAATAAGAACCGCGATTGAAACCACGAGCGCTGCCCGAGGCGCATTGCGCTCTAATTGCTCGCGACCACCTTCTTTGCCAAACCACGCAAATACGGCGAGCAACAAGGCACCCACAAGTGGGATGAAAGTAATGAAACTCAGAATTGGGAGATCTTCTAACATAGTCCTACCCCGCCGTTCCGCGGAATGCGACGAGTATCAGCACGGCAACGCCGAGCAGCATAACGAAAGCATAGTGATAAAGATAACCGGTCTGTAGCTTTGACACGCGCTTGGCTGCGCCAGAGGCAAAGCTGGCCACACCATTCGGGCCAAATCCGTCAATGATACGCACATCGCCGATTTTCCAGAAAAGATCGCCGAGCTTGCGCGTCGCGCGAACAACCGTCGCATCATAAAGCTCGTCAATGTACCATTTGTTGAGCAAGAAATTATAGAGCGGCGTTCCGCCTGTCTCTTCAATCGTTTTGATTTTATCTGTGACGCTACCGCGCACATACATGAACCATGCGATTACCAATCCAGACAGAGACGCGAGAAGCGGCAATAAGAGTACCCAATATGGATAGCCATGAACCGGACGGAAGAGTAGCCAGTCAATAAAGCCTTTTGACTCATAAGCGATCTCATGACCGCCTTCTGCTGCGGCGAAGAGCGTGTTCGAGATATCCGCATGGCCGTCGCCTGCATAGCCCGGCAAAGCGCCGTGCCAGAAATGGCCATAATCTTTCATGAAATATTTGTAGAAAACCGCGCCTGCGAAAATCGCACCGATAGAAAGGAGTACCAACGGCAGTCGCATATTCCACGGGCTCTCATGGGCTTCATCGAAATATTTTTGTTTCCCGCGATGCTCCCCGTGGAAAGTCATTATTATAAGACGCCAGCTATAGAAGCTTGTCATCAAAGCCGCCGTAATCCCAATCCAGAAGGCGAAGATAGCTGCGTTTGAAACGCCGCGCGCATCAAAGGCCGCTTCGATAATCGCATCTTTAGAGAAGAAGCCTGCAAAACCCCACGTATAGCTGCCCGGAATACCAATACCCGTAATGGCTAATGTGCCGATAATCATGGCGCCATACGTCCAAGGGACTTTCTTCCAGATGCCGCCCATCTTCCGCATATCTTGCTGATGGTGCAGCGCATGAATGACGGAGCCCGCGCAGAGGAAAAGAAGCGCTTTAAAGAACGCATGAGTGAAGAGATGGAACATGGCCGCATTATAAGCGCCGACGCCTGCCGCGAAGAACATATAGCCAAGCTGCGAACAGGTTGAATAAGCGATGACGCGCTTAATGTCATTTTGCACGAGCGCCACTGAGGCGGCGAAGAGCGCAGTAAAGGCCCCAACGGCTGTAATGAAACCGGATGTATTCGGTGCAAGTTCATAGATAGGATAGGCGCGGCAAACGAGGAAAACCCCCGCCGTCACCATGGTCGCGGCATGGATAAGCGCGGATACAGGTGTCGGGCCTTCCATCGCATCAGGCAGCCAAACATGGAGGACAAATTGAGCGGATTTCCCCATCGCCCCGATGAAGAGCAAGAAGGCAATGAGTTCGACAGCATTAAATTCCATCCCGAGGAAGGGAAGCGTTGTCTCAACACCGCTCTCAATGGCGGAGAAAACGACATCAAAATTCACAGAACCGAACATCAAGAAAATCGTCATAATCCCCAGCGCAAGGCCGACATCGCCAACGCGGTTGGTCACAAAGGCTTTAATCGCCGCAGCATTGGCCGATGGTTTTTTATAATAATAACCAATCAGCAAATAACTCGCGAGGCCGACACCTTCCCAGCCAAAGAAGAGCTGGATGAAATTATCTGACGTCACCAACATCAACATGGCGAAGGTAAAGAGCGATAAATAAGAGAAAAAACGCGGTTGATATGCGTCATCTTCCATATAGCCCCAGCTATACAGATGGACGAGTGCGGAAACGGAGTTCACCACAACCAGCATAACAGCTGTCAATGTGTCGACTTTAAACGCCCAATTCGCATCCATATCCCCGACATCCATCCAGCGGAAGAGCGGGTAAATTTTATCAGGCGCTTCGCCAAATCCGATATTGATGAATACCATCCACGACAAAATCGCGGAGACGAACAAAAGCCCCGTCGTAACGACCTTGGAAACCGTGGCATTTATAATTTGCGAGCCAAAGCGCGTTCCCGCCAAGCCTGCAATCATGGCGCCAATGAGGGGCGCAAAAACGATTGTATAAATCACGACCTTAACCCTTCATCAGGTCGATATCTTCGACCGCGATGTTGCCGCGATTGCGGAAGTAAACAACGAGAATAGCGAGGCCTACGGCAGCTTCAGCCGCCGCGACCGTCAAAATAAAGAGTGCGAAAATCTGGCCCGCGATGGGGTCAGCCCCCGCGACCGGTTCCATATGGGTGGAGAACGCGACAAAATTTATATTCACTGCAAGCAAAATCAATTCGACGCACATCAAGATAATGATGACGTTCTTCCGGTTCACGAAGATACCGAACACGCCAATCGTGAACAGGATCGCTGCGACGATAAGGTAATGATGTAATCCGATGAGCATATCAGTCCCCTATCCCAAACCTTGACCAGGTTCGACGTCAACTAATTCGACCCCGTCTTCACGTGTCCGTGCAATTTGATCCATGGCGTTTTGCGTGCGGACGCCCTTGCGTTCGCGCAGTGTCAGAACAATCGCGCCTATCATCGCCACGAGTAGAATAAGGCCCGCCGCTTCAAAAGCGCCAGCATATTGCGTGTAAAGAACATCGCCAAAGCGTTCGAGATTTGACGTTTCTGGATCCGTCGGAACAACCGTTTTGGACTCACCAGAGAAATAAGCCGCGCTGACCATGATAGTTTCAGCCAGAATTATAAAGGCAACGATGAGGCCCGCTGGAAGATAAGACAAAAATCCCTGCTTTAACTCCACAAAATCAACATCGAGCATCATCACCACAAAGAGGAAAAGCACGGCAACAGCGCCGACATAGACCATGATTAAGAGCAGCGCGATAAACTCAGCTCCCATGAGAATAAATAAGCCTGCCGCCGCGAAGAATGTCAAAATAAGGAACATCACCGAATGCACGGGATTGCGTGCCGCCACGACCATAAAGCCCGCGGCGATGGCGGTGAACGCCAGAAGATAAAATGTGATGGCAATAAGCACGATTCGAGTGTCCTAAATGCGGTTTGGCCGGCCCTAGCGGTAGGGCGCGTCCAAGGCTAGATTTTTTGCGATCTCGGTTTCCCAGCGATCACCGTTAGAGAGTAGTTTTTCTTTATCGTAATAGAGCTCTTCACGAGTCTCTGTTGCGAATTCATAATTGGGACCTTCGACAATGGCGTCGACGGGACAGGCTTCCTGACAGAGCCCGCAATAGATACATTTGACCATATCGATATCATAGCGCGTCGTGCGGCGAGAGCCATCTTCGCGCGGCTCGGATTCAATCATAATCGCCTGAGCCGGACAAATCGCTTCGCAAAGCTTACAGGCAATGCAGCGCTCTTCGCCTGATGGATAGCGGCGCAGCGCATGCTCGCCGCGAAAACGCGGGCTGATGGGACCTTTTTCAAAAGGGTAGTTAATCGTGACCTTCGGGCGGAAGAAATATTTCATCGCCAGAATGAAAGCGGAGACAAATTCCAGAAGGAACGCGCCGCGAAGGATTTGTTTAATACGGGATATCATCTTCTCTCTCCCTAAACCGCTTTGTCGCTGAAGAAGACCACAACGGTCGACACGATGACGACAGCTGCCAGGGCAGTCGGTAAAAAGACTTTCCAACCCAAACGCATTAGCTGGTCATAGCGGTACCGCGGGACAATGGCTTTCACCATGGCGAAGAGGAAAAACAAGAACGCTGTCTTAGCAAAGAACCAGAAAAACGGCGGAATGAACTTAACACCAATATCAATCGGCGCATGCCAACCGCCGAGGAACAAAATCGTCATCATGGCAGAGAGCAGCATGATATTCACATATTC
Organism: uncultured Algimonas sp.; assembly: GCA_964460585.1. Lineage (GTDB taxonomy): Bacteria > Pseudomonadota > Alphaproteobacteria > Caulobacterales > Maricaulaceae > Litorimonas. The sequence continues at coordinate 3,441 of CAYWSI010000072.1, read as the reverse complement.
CGCAAAGAAGAACATGAGGAATGGCGTTGAAGAATACTCGACCTGATACCCCGCAACCAATTCAGATTCCGCTTCGGGTAGGTCAAATGGCGGACGGTTTGTCTCTGCCAAGGCTGAGATAAAGAATAAAACGCCCATATAAAACATGACAGGCGCAATCAGCCAATTCCAGAACCCGAGGTCGCCCGTTGGATTTAATCGGAACATATTCCAATTCCAGAACCCTGCCCCTTGTGTATCGACGATCGTTGTCAGGTTCATAGAGCCCGAAAGGAAAATAACTGTTAGAATAATAAAGCCGATAGAGACTTCATAAGACACCATTTGCGCCGCAGAGCGCAGCGCGCCCATGAAAGGATATTTCGAGTTAGACGCCCAGCCCCCAATAATAATCCCGTAAACCCCAAGAGAACTTAGCGCGAGAACATAGAGAACGCCGATATTTATATCGGAAATCACCCAACCCGGCGCGACAGGTACAACGGCCCAAGCTGCAAAGGCCATAATCAGGCCGAGAACAGGGGCAAGGATAAAGAGGAATTTGTCTGACCCCGCGGGAATAACAATTTCTTTGAAGAAAAACTTCAGCGCATCCGCGATAGTTTGCAGCAAACCAAAAGCCCCAACGACGTTAGGACCACGGCGCATCTGCACCGCTGCCCAAATTTTACGGTCAGCAAGAACCAGCGCAGCCACGAGCAGAGCCAATGACAAAACAAACAGCAGAGCCTGTCCCGTCTTAAAAGCGGTCCAAAGCCACCAATTGCGCTCCTCCGCTGCTGCAACCGCAACCTCGGAGGCGACAGTACTTTGCAGTATAGGCATGTGTAAGACGGACATCATTCCGCAGCCTCTTTCACAGTTTTATTTTTCTCTTCAATAACCGCAGAACATTCCGCCATCACATTAGACGCGCGGGCAATCGGATTGGTCATATAGAAATCTTCAATCGGGTTCTTAAACGGCGCAGAAGATAGCGCGCCTTTTGCGCCCAACGCCGCCGCATCAAAGACAGCGCGGTCCGGTGCCGTATCAAGTGACATAAAGGTCGGATGGTCCGCCATAAGCTTTTCGCGCAATCCATCGAGACTATCATAGGGCAGCACGCGGTCGAGCTTTGCAGACAGCGCCCGTAAAATCGTCCAATCTTCCTTGGCGTCGCCTTTCGGGGATGTTGCGCGGTCAGCCATTTGAACGCGGCCTTCCATATTCACATAGAGGCCTGATTTTTCTGTATAGGCCGCGCCGGGCAGAATAACATCTGCGACATGCGCGCCATTATCGCCGTGGTGACCTTGGTAAATCACGAAAGCGTCTTTCAGCTTTGACGTATCCAGCTCATCTGCGCCCATGAGGTAAACGGTTTTAATCGCGCCTTGCTGCGCCGCTTCCAAAATTGCGTCTGTGCTCAGCCCGCCTTCTCCCGGAAGGAAACCCATATCTAATCCGCCAACGCGGGAGGCTGCTGTATGTAGGATATTAAATCCATTATGGTCCTCGCGGACAACATTAGTGTCTTTCGCCAGTTGTCCGAGCGCTGCAAGGAGTGCTGGTCCCGCCTCACCCCGTAGCGCCGCTGCGCCGACGATGATGACGGGATTTTTAGCCTTTTTAAATCGCCTCGCAAATTTAGACGTTGAAGCTGCAAAGCCCGTAACATCGGCAGCCGAGGTTCCGACCTGCGCATAGTCGTAAGTCAAATCAACGGCTTCGCCAATCATGCCGACTTCAAGATTGCCTTCAATCCAAGCCTTGCGAATGCGCGTGTTAATCAGCGGTGCTTCATGGCGCGGGTTTGTGCCGACGAGTAAGATGGCATCTGCCTCTTCAAGCCCTGCAATTGTTGAATTAAATAAATATTCTGCGCGCGCCCATTTTTTACCATTCGTGGCGCCGATGAGAGAGCCGTCTTGACGGCAATCCAAATGTTTCACACCGAGAGATTCCATGAGGTCTTTTAGGGCCTTCATAGATTCTGCATCACAGAGGTCGCCCGCAATCGCTGCGATTTGTGTTGGGTCGCCTTTTAGCTTCTCTGCCACGACGCCAAGCGCTTCATCCCAACCCGCAGGACGTAGCTGGCCACCTTCACGGATGAAAGGACGGTCCAAACGTTGACGTGCTAAGCCGTCCCAAACGAAACGCGTTTTATCGGAAATCCATTCCTCATTCACATCATCATTGGTGACAGGTAAAATCCGCAGCACCGCATCACGGCGGCTATCCACGCGGATGTTGGACCCAACGGCGTCCATCACGTCGATACTATCGACTTTATCTAATTCCCAAGGCCGCGCGTTAAAGGCGTAAGGCTTAGATGTCAGCGCTCCAACAGGACAAAGATCAATGACATTGCCAGACATTTCGGATGTCAGGCTTTCTTCTAAGTAAGTCGTGATTTCCGCATTTTCGCCGCGATTCACAAGACCAATTTCTTGGACGCCCGCCACTTCGGTGATGAAACGCACGCAGCGCGTACATTGAATACAGCGCGTCATAATCGTATTGACGAGCGGCCCCATATTTTTGTCATCAACGGCGCGTTTATTCTCCTCAAAACGCGAGGTGTCACGGCCATAGCCCATGGCTTGATCTTGCAAATCGCACTCACCGCCTTGGTCGCAAATCGGGCAATCGAGCGGGTGATTGATAAGCAGAAATTCCATCACGCCTTCACGCGCTTTTTTCACAGTTTCTGAATTCGTGCGGATATTCGCAGGGGTTCCATCGCGGTTTGGACGCAAATCTTTGACTTGAAGCGCACAGCTCGCTTGCGGTTTCGGCGCACCGACCCATTCGACGAGACACATACGGCAGTTCCCCGCCACTGACAGACGTTCATGGTAACAGAAACGCGGGATTTCCGCGCCGCCATATTCCTCACAGGCCTGCATCAGCGTATAATCTGCTGGCACTTCATATTCAGTGCCGTCGATATTTAATTTGCGAAGATCAGTCATTTTTTTTCTCTTTAGCGCCAGTCAGTTTAACGTACACTGCTTTAGCTACCAAAACCCCTGAAGTAACTGCCACGCCGGCCCCGACTCCATCTCCAAACCTTGTGCTGTAAATTCCGCCAAGCACGCCAGCGACTACCACCCAGAGAACTCCACCGACTATTAAGGCAATCGACAGAGCAGCAATTAGACACATGAGCTTCTTAACGATGCCCATAACCCTACTCCGCCGCCGCTACGAATGTCGGTTTATCTGCTCGGTAATTATCAATGCGCTCTTCAATCTCGTGACGGAAGTGACGGATGAGGCCTTGGATTGGCCAAGCTGCCGCATCGCCGAGCGCGCAGATTGTGTGGCCTTCGACCTGTTTCGACACGCTGAGGAGCATATCAATTTCAGATGTCTTCGCATTACCAGTGACCATGCGCTCCATGACGCGCCACATCCAGCCCGTCCCTTCGCGGCACGGCGTACATTGGCCGC
>CAYWSI010000071.1:0-9748 GCA_964460585.1 uncultured Algimonas sp. | reverse complement strand
AAAAATAAAATCATCGCGATGCTTGGAACTGCGGCACTCGCACTATCGCTCACGGCGTGTGGAAATACGCAAACAAAGGACGCTGAAGTTTCAACGGCCAACTCTTCTGTACAGGTCGTAACGGGCGCAACAAAGGTCTCAACAGGGAACTTTTCTGGCCGATCTGACCATGTCACGACAGGCTTAGTTACATTGGAAAAAACGGCAAATGGATATCAACTAAATTTTGCGGCTGACTTCTTTTTAGACGGCGCCCCTGACCCTGTTGTTGCGGTCGGCAATAATGATACTTTCCTTGTCTCTAATAAACTGGGCGCCCTGAAAAACAGAACGGGTGCTCAAATTTATCCGTTGCCTGCTAATTTTACGCCGGGACAGTTCTCTCAAGTCTATGTTTGGTGTGAACAATTCTCAGTACCACTTGGTATTGCAGACCTAACGGGTACCTAGCCGTTAAGTTTGAGAAATGATCTGTAGATTATTTCTCGATATTTGATTCAAATGAGACCTCTTGGCGCAATAACATATGGTTGTTGCGCCTTTGGAGGTACTGGCGGGCATCATCCTCGTCTCGAACCGACTTTAGTTGAAATCGGGTGCTTCAATTTATCTTAAATTTCTGCCTATTGGCTCTTTAGGATGTGATTTGCAGAGTAAAAGTGGATTAGATAAGGCTATAGTAAAGAGAGAGATTATGCCCCACAGCATTAGTTTGCGATTATTCTTTTTAGTCATTTTATTCCCTACGCTATTACTGAGTGCCTGTGCGAGTACGCAACAGGAGACCTCGAATTTGAAGCGTATCTATGACCGTAGCGCGCAGTATCATCTACCAGACCGTAATCCCGTCATTGTCATTCCAGGTGTTTTGGGGAGCCGTCTTGTCGATGAAGAAACAGGTGTGACGGTATGGGGCGCGTTTCGCAAAGATTATGCAGACCCCGGCTCTGCTGAAGGCGCTCGTCTTATCGCTCTACCACTTACGGCGGGCCTAGAGCATGAACATAACCACCACGTAAAAACGAGCGTGCGGTCTGACGGCGTTCTCGAAGAATTGGAGTTGGATTTCGCAGGTATTCCTATTTCTATTCAAGCCTATGCTGGCATATTGAGCTCATTAGGCGCGGGCGGCTATCGTGATGAATCTTTGGGAATAAATGCGATTGATTACGGAACGGATCATTTCACTTGTTTTCAGTTTGATTATGATTGGCGTCAAGACATCCCGTATAATTCTGCGAAATTGAAAGCCTTCATTGATGAAAAGCGTAGAGAGGTTCAGGAGAAATATGAGGAATATTACGGCATAAAAAATGCCGAGGTGAAGTTTGATATCGTGGCCCATTCAATGGGTGCCATATTAACGCGCTACTTTGCTCGTTATGGCGGTACCGACCTTGATACGCTACCAACAGGTACGGTGCCTTGGAGCGGAGCTGATGATGTAGAACGGCTCATACTCGTCGCGCCGCCAAATGCAGGGTCAGTCGAAGCTTTAGATCAATTGGTAAATGGTTTTAATACAGGGCGACCTGTATTGCCTTATTATCATCAAGCCCTGATTGGCAGCTTCCCATCAGTATATCAGATTTTACCCAGAGGACGGCATGGAGCTTTGGTTTTAAATGGCGATAAAAACGCACCTGTGGACGATCTTTTAGATCCAAACCTCTGGCAAGAGTTGAAATGGGGATTGAGCGGTGAGGATGAAGATACCGATGAAATTTTAGAACAACTCCTTCCAACCGTATCATCTATTACTGAGCGCCGGAAAATTGCCCGAGAATATCAACGGGCGGCCTTAGAACGCGCTAGGGTTTTTCAGACGGCCATGGACACACCTGCCACGCCCCCTGATGGGATTGAGATGTTTTTGGTCGCAGGAGATAGCGAAGACACACCCGCAGTGGCATCCGCCGATAAAGCCAGCGGCGAATTCTCAATATTGGAATATGGTTTGGGCGATGAAACTGTGACTCGCGGGAGCGCTTTGCTGGATGAACGCATTGGGCAAGAGTGGAAGCCAAACCTCGTCTCGCCAGTGAATTGGACCTCAACAATGTTTATTCCAGGAAAACATCGCACGATTACAGGTGGCGCGGTTTTCACAGATAATGTCCTTTATTGGCTTCTTGAAGACCCGCGTAATTAGGTATTAGATAAATGGCACGTCCGCGTGAATTTGATACAGAAAAAGTCCTAGCGTCTCTGCGTGATGTGTTTTGGGAACATGGTTATGAGGGCACATCCTACGCGGATATTATGGCGGCCACGGAGCTTAAAAAAGGAAGCCTTTATGCTGCCTTTGGCGATAAGCGGGCGCTCTATCATCAGGCGTTAGCTTATTATGACAAGGAAAATGTCAGTGACGCGATTGCGATGCTGTCGGATGAGACTGTGTCAGGCGAAGCGCGGATTGTGGCATTGATGCAAAGCCTCGTTGATGCAGCGGAAACAAAGACAGGGCGTTGGGGTTGCCTTTTATGTAACGCGGCCGTCGACCAGGCTCCGTCTCATCACCCGACCGAAGTGATTGTGCAGCAAATGATGCAACGCCTAAAACTTGCGATTGGCAAAGCTTTAAGTGCGGCTTCGGCGTCGGATAAGGTTGAGCTTATCTGGACACTTTATTTTGGCGGCCGCGTGGTCATAAAGTCAGGGGCCAGTAAAGCGGTTTTAACGGCTATTAAAGACCAAGGCTTAAGCGTCCTGAACCCCGCTTAATAGCTATATTTTAGCGACACCCCATAGCTGCGCGGGTCGCCGAGGAATCTGTTATATCCAATGAAACCGAAGCCAGACACGGCGTAATTGGAATCGCTCAAATTGCGCCCCCAAAGCCCTAAATCTATCCCATTATTTAGATGCAGCGTGGCAGAGGCATCGATGATTTCATATCCAGATTGCCGCCGCTCTTCTAGGCCTTCCGCATCTAGATAAAAGGCGCTTTGATATTTCCCATTCCCTTGCACAGAGGCGCGCATGGTTTCGCTGATGGGCCATTCGTAACGCGCGTTAAAAACCGTCGACACATCAGAGGCAAAGGGTAGGGGATTGCCGTCAAAAATTTCGGCATTTTGCGGCACATCCGGATTTTCCTCTTGATTGATTTCTGTGTCGAGCAGGTTGAGACTGGCAAATAAATCGAGCCCTTCAATGGGAGACCAACGCGCATCCGCTTCGAGGCCAAAGGATGTCGCTTCATCCAAATTGGCGAGGGAGTTTGAGGTAAAGGATCCGCCATCCTCGGTGGAGAAGGGGACGAAGATACGGGCTTGGGGATTATCGTAAAATTGGTAGAATGCAGCGAGGTTAAAGGCGAAATTATCGCGTGATAATTTCAGGCCCGCTTCGAGCGCATTGACGGTTTCCGCTTCGAATAATCCTTCATCCGTAAAATGGGTGGCGTTGTTAATGACCTCGCCATTAAATCCGCCGCTTTTAAATCCATTTGAGAAGGAGGCGTAAAGCAAATCGCGATCAGAGAGTTTATAATTTAACCCAAAATTACCCGACAGCCGCGTGTCTGAAATTTCATTGCTGCCAATAGCGAGGCCGAGCCCGTCGCGATTATTCAGCGCGACAACACCATCATCGAAAATATGGCGGCCTTCACCGCTGCCCTCAATGGTCTCATAGGTCAGCCGCGCGCCGATAACCGCCTCTAATTTCGGCGTGAGGCTCACCGTATTATAGGTGAATAGAGCCGCCGTTTCCCGCGATTGCGAAATGAGAGACTGTAGCGTTGTCGCGGTCCCGTCAGAGGCAGGGTTTGGTCCCACACGGCCGGGCGCGCCAACATAGCGGCAGGTGCCCAGTAATGTGTCTGGATTTAAATCCCCGCAGAACAGCAGATATTCTTGGTCAAAATCTTCATCTTCCAGATAAACACCCGCCATGAACTCGCCCTTCTCAGAGACATAGCTGAGACGTAGTTCTTGGCTGACTTGTGTGAAGTCGCGGTCATATCGAAGATTGGAATTTAAATCTGGAATCCCAAACGGGGCTTGGGTGCCGTCAAAATCAAATCCATATTGCTGATTATAACCTTCATAGGCGGTGTGGGAGACAAGCGTTAGGTTATCGCTAAACTCATGAGTGACACTGACAGAGCCGCCGTAAAATTCATTATCCGTATCTTGAATACCGCTCGGATCAATTGAGATTTGATGGTCCTCAAGCTCGAGACTATCATTGAGCGGCGCGGCATTAATGCCATTATCTTCGGCGTAATGAAGATTGAATAACACCTCGGTCTTAGGGGAGGCTTTCAATCGGCCAATCGCGCGCAGGCCAAATTCATCGCGCTCTCCGCCCGCTTCCTCTGGGGCGGCAAAATCTGGATTGGTCACAACATTTTCTATTGTTGCGTCTTGCGTGAGATAGCGCCCTGCGAGCCGTAGCGAGAAGATATCGCTCACGGGGACGGTCGCCGCCGCCGTAAGGTTCACGCGGTCAAAGCGGCCATATTCTGCGCCGATATATCCGCTTTTCTCATCGCCCGGCAGAACAGAGTTGAAATGAATCGCGCCGCTCGACGCATTGCGGCCATAGAGCGAGCCTTGCGGCCCTTTGAGGACTTCGGCGCGATCCACATCAAACAGCAAGGGGCTGGTCTGAACATTGGTCGCCAGATATGTACCGTCGACATAAACGGCCGCGGCTGTGGGGGTGAGGGCTTGATGGTCAACCGCGCCAATGCCGCGAATTTGGAAGGAAATTTGGCTGCCATTGGCGACGGCGGCTTGCAGCCCTGCGACATGTTGCGAGAGCTCTTCCGCGCCGTCGAATTGCGAGAGGACATCGCCGTCCACAATGCTCACGGACAGGCCGAGCTCCTGAACGCTTTTCTCTAATTTCGTCGCCGTGACAATCAGCTCATCCGGCGTAGTTTGAGCGAAGGCCATTTGCCCCGCCAATACGGAGAGGCCTGATGACATGAGCAAGCTGACAAATGGCGCACGGTAAGAGGACATGAACTTCCGATTCCCTAATTCCCAGAATGACCGAAAGTCCCTATAAGCTTAGGGCCAGAGTTCAAGTAAGATTTACGTCATTTGAGCAGACGGGCGCATGTCGGGCGCAGGTAGGCATGGGGGAGCGCTTGCAGCCTCGTTGAAACTTGGGTTTCAATTAAACCGTCTAAGTTTAAGGTAGGACAGCCCGCACGGCGGCACCTCGAAAGGCTGCCAATTAGATAGTTTGCTTACGAAGCTGACGCCACGCAGCGATATTTTTCTAAGCCCGGTCGTACTGACTGCCAGCGTTCCAGCCGATCTGGCTCACGGAAATACAGCCCCCGATATCAAACGTTACACCTCAACTGAATGCTATGGGCAATTATCTCCTGCAAAAAACAGATGCTAACCATCGCGCCTCATCTTGGAGGCGAGGCGAATATGGTAAATAAATTCTTATTTTGAACCTTTCTCCCAGTTCAGCCGACACAGAGTTGTAAAGGCCGAAAACTTCAACACACAACTCGGTCGGATTGAATGTCGTTTTAATTTTAGGAGAAGCCCCCCATGGCAAAAAATATACGATCAGAAAAAAAATCAAAAGCTGCAAAAATTGCTGCCATGGTTGCGGCCGCCGGTGGACTTGCCATGACAAATGATGCGCATGCTGCAGATGCGCAATTTGTAGCTGCATCCTCAATAAATGGCGTTGTTTCGACAAAATTATTGCCGAATGGGTCGCTCGAAGTTGTCCTTGATTCTGGTGAGGTCGTAATTTTGGGTCAAGGTGATTTTGCTCAACAAGGAGGCGAATTTTTCTTTTCCGCTGATGCGCTAGACGTATCTGATAGCGGAAATCTTGTTTTGATTGGTTTGGGCGTCGCGGCTGTTGCGGGCGGCATTGCTGTATTGAGCAGCGGTGGCGGTGATGATGATGTCGTTGTCCAACCCCCTGTTGTTGATACAAATGTAGCTACGGATGGAGATGATACTCTAACGGGTACGGCGGGTGATGACACGATTTCTGGACTTTCCGGAGATGACATCATCGATGGGTTTGCCGGCAATGACACATTATCTGGGAATGCAGGGAATGATACGCTTCGCGGCGGTGATGGAGACGATATTCTCGTAGGCGGCGGTGGTACTGACATCATCGAAGGCGGCGCAGGTGTTGATACCAATTCTTTTGAAGGCATTGGAAGCGGTGTCACAGCCTCAGTTGCAGCTGACGGAACCGGAACTGCCGATTATGGCAATATATCTGAAAGCTTCACAGGTATTGAAAATCTTACAGGCTCTGACAATGACGACGTTCTGACAGCGACAGGTGCAGCGGCGAACACCATCTTCGGCGGAGCTGGCGATGACATCATTGCAGGCGGCGGCGGCACCGACATTTTGGATGGCGGAGAAGGTAATGACACCAACTCTTTCGTCGGAATTGGTGCTGATGTAACGGCAAGCCTTGTCGACGGTACGGCCTCTTATGGCATGGTCAATGAGACCTTCGTGAACTTCGAAAACCTCACAGGATCAGTCGGCGACGATAACTTAACAGGCGATGCAAATGCTAACGTTCTGGATGGAGCCGAAGGTGACGACACGCTTATCGGCGGCGGCGGAGCAGATACGCTTATCGGCGGCGAGGGCGATGATGTCCTTGTTGGCGGCGGCGGTACTGACATCATTGATGGCGGCGCAGGTATCGATACAAACTCTTTTGAAGGGATTGGATTGGGCGTCACAGCCACAGTCGCAGCAGACGGAACAGGGACAGCTGATTACGGCATGGTCAATGAGACCTTTACTGGCATCGAAAACCTCACTGGCTCTGACAATGATGACGTATTGATTGCGACAGGTGCAGCTGCGAACACGCTTCTTGGCGGCGACGGTGATGACTTTATCTCTGGCGGCGGCGGTTCTGATATTACAGATGGTGGCGCAGGCATTGATACGGTTTCATTTGCAGATATTGGTCCGGAGGTAACCGTCTCGGTTGATGAAACAGGAACAGGCACCGCGCAATATACAGCTCCTTCAGGCGTTAATATTGTCGACACAGTTGCGAACTTTGAAATATTTGAAGGCCGCGAAGGTGATGGCGATACAATTGACGTGTCGTCTTTCACAACTGGCGTGCGTATCGACCTCGATACAAATACACCAAACCCTGGCCCAGCCACGCAAGATGGTGTTGTTGAAGTTGACGGTGAAACCGTTCTGACCCTCACTGATTTTGAAAATATCATCGGGACAGATTTTGATGATACGCTTCTTGGCAATAATGAGTTTAACGTCATTGATGGCGGCGCAGGTAATGATGCAATCCATTCATTTGGCGGCGCAGATGTGTTGGATGGCGGAGAAGGCGTTGATACGCTTCTTCTAACAGCCACGCCAGCCGGGACTGTTGTAACGCTTGACGAAACAGGGTCTGGTACAGTTCAAATTGGCGGTGCGGATGCAGATGTTTTCTCTAACTTTGAAAACGTATCAGGTTCAAATGCAGGTGATGATGTCATCACAGGTAACCAAGTCGATAACGTCTTAAACGGCAATGGTGGAGATGATGTGCTAAGCGGCGGCGGCGGAGCTGATACGCTTAATGGGGGCGACGGTGATGACGTTCTTGTTGGCGGCGGCGGCACTGATATCATTGATGGCGGCGACGGTATCGATACCAACTCCTTCGCAGGCATCGGAGCTGGCGTCACTGCAAACATTGCTGATGGCACAGCCTCTTACGGCATGGTCAACGAAACTTTCACCAACATTGAAAACCTCACTGGTTCATCAAATGATGACAACCTAACAGGTGATGACGGTGACAACATTCTAGACGGCGCTGATGGCAATGACATCCTCGTTGGCGGTCTAGGTGCTGACATTCTGATCGGCGGTCTTGGCGACGATATCCTTGTCACTGATGGTGCAGATCAACTTGACGGCGGTGAAGGCAACGACACAGCTGACTTCTCTGCACTTGAGCAAGGCGTTATTGTTGACCTTGATGTTGAAACGGCTGGTGCAAACCAAACTAACGGCGGCGTTGATGGAGCAAGTCAAAACGGCGCAATCCTTGATGCCCCACCAGCCGCTGGCGGTCAGCCTGTAGACGGTATCAACCTTGTTGATATTGAAAATGTAGTCGGGACAGATTTTAATGATGGCCTCTTCGGCAATAATGAAGTCAACACGATCTTAGCTGGCGAAGGCGATGACCTTGTTCACGGCTTTGCAGGTGATGACCTTCTGGACGGCGGCGAAGGCACAGACACGGTTCTGTTCTCTGCAGCGCCTGCTGGTGTGGTTGTTAATCTTAACGACCAAGTTGACGATGTAACCGCAGATGATGCTGGTTTTGCAGCAACGGGCGGTGCGGGCAATAATGTCCTCTCTGGTTTTGAAAACGTTACAGGCTCACAGTCTGACGACACGATTACTGGCGATGAGAATGACAACGTTCTAAACGGTAATGGCGGTGATGATGTCCTTACCGGCGGACTAGGTAATGACACCCTGATCGGCGGAGAGGGCGTTGATACGGCTGACTTCTCTGACATTGATGTGCCTGTTACGATCACAGTTGATGCTCAAGGTAACGGCACAGCGACACGCGATACGGGCTTCTCTGTTGAGGTTGTTGACGCTGTTGTTGACGGCTCGGCTTTCGGTGCGGGCTTGACCCCAGCGACATTCGTGTCCGAAGCCCTTGCAGGGAACATCTACTTCAACATCCATACGTCTGAGTTCGGCGGCGGTGAAATCCGCGGTCAGCTTGATACCATTCTCTCTGATGAAACTGTTGATGGTGTGCGCACGATTGTTATCGAGGGTGACCTTGATGCAGCGCAAGAGCCAAATGATGCGTCTGATTCAGAAGCAACAGGTACATCTGTGACAACCATCGTTGTCGCGGCTGATGGGTCTGTCACATATAGCACAGAGCTTGAGGTTACAGGCCTGGCTCCAAGCGAACTTATCTCGCTCGGCGCTATATCAGCTATCCATCTTCATAATGCGCCAGCTGGTGTGAATGGCCCTGTTGTTCAGGACGTGATTGTGGATGCGGGTAACCCATCGGGTCCAGCTCTACCGTTCACAGTGGCTGAGCCTGTTACCGAAACGGACACATTGGTGAGCATTGAAGAGTTCATTCTCTCTGATGATAATGATGTGTTTACAGCCACAGGTGCTGCGTCTCAAACGATTGACGGCGGGGACGGTGATGACATCATCGCTGGCGGCGGAGGAACAGACTTCCTCGATGGCGGTGCAGGTAACGACACCAACTCCTTTGTTGGGATTGGCGGCGATGTTACGGCAAGCCTTGTCGACGGTACGGCCTCTTACGGCATGGTCAATGAGACTTTCGTGAATTTCGAGAACCTCACAGGGTCTGTCGGTGACGACAACCTGACAGGTGATGCAGGCGCGAACGTATTGAACGGCGCGGAAGGTGATGACACGCTTTCAGGCGGCGGCGGAGCAGACACGCTCATCGGCGGCGACGGCGACGACATCCTTGTTGGCGGCGGCGGCACTGACATCATTGATGGCGGCGCAGGTATCGACACGAACTCTTTTGAAGGTATCGGTCTCGGCGTCACAGCTACGCTCAATGCTGACGGAACAGGTACAGCCGATTACGGCATGGTCAATGAGACCTTCACGGGAATTGAGAACCTCATTGGTACGGATAATGACGATGTTCTGACGGCGACTGGTGCAGCTGCCAACACTATCTTTGGCGGGGCTGGCGATGATATCATTGCTGGCGGCGG
>CAYWSI010000070.1:4851-10008 GCA_964460585.1 uncultured Algimonas sp. | reverse complement strand
CCCTATCGCCGTGCCGGGATTGGTTGAGACAAGAAAGCGAATTTGATCGACGCCAGACGCACTTTCCGATGTTTGCGTAATGTCTGTTTTAAAGTGTGCACGTTCCATTTTAAGTGGCGGCAATTCAACCGCTACCGCCGCATCCAATATCCGCGCAGCCTTTTGACGAGCTTGAGTCAGTTTAGTTGTAACTTTATCATATTGGGCTTTTGCGTCCTCTGCACGCTTTCGCGCATTCTCAATATTCACTACAACAGACTCAATCGCCGTAAGTTCCGCCGCAAATCCTGCACGTTTTTGGGCAAGATCATTGACAGGTACATCATATTTTCGCGCCGTGGCCCGCAGTGAAAATAAGCGTTTTTCAGCCGTCTCTAACCGTCCGGGTTCAACATCAAAATTCTGAGCCGCCGCCGACACCGCTTCGCGGGCCTCCTGCGTTTCTAGCATGGCACGTTCCAAAGCTTCCGCCGCAGATTGAAGGGATTGCGTCGCCGCGATTTCACCTTCGCCAAATTTTGCGCGCAATCGTTCAATACCTGTAAGCGCCGTGGATAATCTTGCTTCGAAAGCTCCGTCTTCGCCTAGTGCATCTTGTGCGGCTGTCAGTTCCGATAATGCTCCTTCTGCACCTTGAAGAAAGCGGCGTTCCACTGCGAGTTTTTCATCTTCACCGTCTCGCGGATCCAGTCGGTCCAGCTCAGCTATCGCATGTTCCAAAAATTCACGGTCTTCCCCTGCCTTAGCTTGCAAGGAGAGTAATGAATCCAACTCCCGCTTTGTCTCTTGACGCGCAATAAAAGCCGTTCGGACATCATCCAGCTCTTTTTTATACCCACCAAATTGATCTAATAAGTTGATATGTGTGGATGCATCCAACAGACCGCGTCCATCATGTTGGCCGTGGACCTCTAGAAGACAGCTGCCAAGTTGTGAGAGCAGTTTCACGCTAACCGGCTGATCATTTACAAAGGCACGGCTACGACCGTCCGTATTGACCGTGCGGCGGAGCGTCAAATCTTCAGACGCTTCGAAATCAATGTCATGGTCACTTAAAATAGACCAGGCAAAATGATCCTTAGAGAGCTCAAAACTGGCAGTACACTGGGCTTTATCCGTTCCGCTACGCACCAATCCACGATCAGAACGAGCGCCTGTGGCCATGCCAAGCGCGTCTAGAAGAATAGATTTACCCGCGCCCGTTTCACCCGTCAGAGCACTCAGCCCTCGGTCAAAATCCAAATCGAGCGATTCAATCAGGACAACATTTCGGACGGATAGCCCAGACAGCACTTAGAACAAGCGCTCTTTCAAGCGCGTCCAATACCCCTTGCCACGTGGCTTATTAATTTCCTCATCGAGATTGACGCCGTAATTTTCCAGCAAATCATAGCTGTCTTCATACCATTCACTGTTTGGGTAATTATGCCCCAGTACGGAGCCTACAAGTTTAGCTTCCTGAATAACGCCAATCGAAACATAACTCTCCACCAAACGGTGCAAAGCCTCTTCTGTTTGCGATGTCGTCTCATAATCCGAAACAACATTCTTAAATCGCCCAATCGCAGCCAAATGCTGATTTTGCTTGAGGTAATAGCGACCTACATCCATCTCTTTACCAGCCAGATGGTCATGTGTGAGCTGCAATTTCAACCGAGCATCCCGTGCATAATCGCTATCAGGGTAGCGCCTCACAACCTGCTGTAGAGCCGCTTCAGCAGCAACAGTTGTCGCCTGATCCCGGCCTACATCAAAAATTTGATCATAGTAATTTATCGCAATAAGGTAATGGCCATAAGGCGCGGAATCCGAACCAGGGTGCAGTCCAATAAAACGTTGAGCAGTTGCGATGCTCTCTTCATGGTCCGCCGCGCGATATGCCGCATAGGCGCTCATCAACATAGAGCGCCGAGCCCATTTATCAAACGGATGCTGACGTTCAACTTCTTCGAAAAGAAGCCTCGCATCGGCCCAGTCTTCTCGGTCTAATTCTTTTAGCGCCTGATTATAGATCAATTCCGCAGGGCGTTCGACATAGGCTAACCGTTCCTTTTTATTCGACCCGCAAGCACTAAGGACAAAAACTGCTGCACCGAATGTTATCGCTCGAAAAGCCGATGAAGTTTTTAAGAATTTGGACATGAAACCCGTTCACTCTAAAAAATCGCCCTCTCATGCCCGTCATCGAGTCATATCCAGAGCTGTCTAGTGGAACTGTCTTAGAGGTTTCGAAGGGTCGCGGAAAGTGAGAAAATCGTTAGGCTGGAACAGATGTCAGATGCTCAGATGTACCGGGTTTTAAGTCTAGCATTGGCATCGTTGTAAATTCCCATGCACTCGGCGTCCCATATAGCTTCATCAGCAAGTCATGATTGAGGCCATGGCCGGACTTAAATGTTGTGACGCGGCCCAATATAGGGCCTCCAAGATAAAGGTCACCCAATAAATCAAGGGCTTTGTGACGGACAAATTCATCATCAAAGCGTAATCCGTTTGGATTCAAGACTTTATCATCATCAACAACAATCGCATTTTCATAAGACCCACCTTTAGATAGGCCCGCCTCTTGAAGCGCTGCAACCTCATGCAAACGCGCAAATGTTCTCGCACTTGCCATGCGTTCCCGGAATGAGCGCACATCCGGAACGATTTCTAGACGCTGATGGCCAATAGCCTCTTCAGCGAAATCAATCGTTACGTCCAATTCTAAACGCTCACAAGGTTCTATTCGAGCCCACGTATCATCCAGTTTCGTTTCGACCGTCTCTAAAATTTTGACATATCGACGTGGTGCAGGCTGTTGCAAGACTCCGACTTGCTCAATCAATTGTAGAAAGGGCTCAGATGACCCGTCAAGAGCAGGTAATTCCGCACCGTCCAGTTCAATATCCAAATTATCAATACCCACGGCACCCAAAGCTGCTAATAAATGCTCGATAGTCGATACAGTTACACCTGCTGGGTTGGAGAGTGTCGTACAGTTTCGAACCCCTGTAACCAAGTCAGGGCGAACAGGTACGATATTATCACGATCCGTGATGTCCATACGTACAAAGCGCAACCCCGAGCCAATGGCTGCGGGCCGCATAACTAAACGCGTGTGTTGGCCATTATGTAAGGCTACACTTGCCGTAACGGCAGGCGCTCGAAGCGTAGATTGACGACGAACATTCATATTAAACCGCTACCCCATATTGGATTATAACTTTAGCTATAATCCTAATAGCATTTCAACAATAAACGCTACATGACCGAATGTTTCAGTTCATTACAAAAAAGCCATCTTATAGTTAGGACGGCCTCTTATTATTGATTTTTAACGGTTTTGACGTCGTAGAAAGCTTGGAATTTCCAATTCATCATCCGATTTACCGCCGAATAAATCGCCACTTGCCGCGTTACGAGTATTCACTACGCGGCGCGGAGCTGGCGCGGCCCCGGCCGCTTTACGGCGCCCAAAGAAGCCAAATGGGCTGCGAAGTGGGTTCGCAGGCGTTGCTTCTGGTATTTTAGCCTGTGCTGGAGATGCAGCTTGGGGAACTGTTGCTGCCGGACTTTCCGGCTGAATACGTGGAGGGTAAGGCTTAGGCGCTGTATAGGGTGGCGGCGCGTTGACGGCTACAGCCTCTGATTCTACATCAAATTCATAATCCTCAAAGGCTTTGCGGGCCTCGGCCTCTGCGGCAGCAGCCTCTTGTGCGCGTTCATGCACGCCTAACTCAACTACTTTGACAGGTTCTGGCGTTTCCCTTTCATGGGTTGAAGTCCGCGCAGGCGTCATAGCCACTTGATGGGCAATCGCATCCACTCCAGTTGCGACGACAGACACACGAACGATACCGTCAAGTTCATTATCTAACGCCGAGCCAACGATAATATTTGCATTTTCATCAACTTGATTTCGAATAAGCTGCGCGGCCTCATCAACTTCATAAAGTGTGAGGTCACGCCCACCTGTAATATTAATCAGGACGCCCTTGGCACCTTTCAGAGACACATCGTCTAGAAGTGGATTATTAATCGCAGATTCTGCAGCTTCTACAGCACGGCGTTCTCCTGTCGCCTCTCCTGTTCCCATCATGGCCTTGCCCATTTCATCCATGACTGTACGAACATCATTAAAGTCAAGGTTAATAAGCCCCGGAACAACCATTAGATCTGTAACACCGCGTACACCTGAGTGCAAAACCTCGTCCGCCATAGAGAATGCATCCGACATCGTCGTTTGCTCTGTTGCAACCCGGAATAAATTTTGATTCGGGATAGTAATCATTGTGTCGACTGAAGCATAAAGGCTTTCAATACCTTGCTCCGCCAACTTCATGCGACGTGACCCTTCAAACATGAAAGGTTTTGTTACAATTCCGACGGTTAGAATACCTTTTTCACGTGCCGCACGTGCAATAACAGGCGCTGCGCCCGTACCAGTTCCACCGCCCATTCCAGCTGCAACAAACAACATATGTGCACCATCGAGATGCTCCATAATTTCATCCAAGCTCTCTTCAGCTGATTGCTCACCAACCTCTGGACGCATCCCTGCACCGAGACCTTGCGTAATTCCGCCGCCCATTTGAACTTTTCGTGTTGCTGCACTCAGAGCGAGCGCTTGCGCATCCGTATTCGCAACAACAAAATCGACACCGTCCAAACCCGCTGCAATCATATTATTGACAGCATTACCGCCTGCCCCGCCGACACCAATCACAACGATGCGCGGCTTAAGCTCTATAGTTTGCGGCATTTGAAAGTTTATTGGCATGACGTCACTCGAATCTATGGTCAATGAAGTATTAATCGGAATGTGAACAGAAAGACTTAACGCCTTATTAACTGCATTAACTTTTAGGAAAATTTAGGTAAAAAACCGCAGCTAAAAAACAGCGTTGCTTAGAAATTCTCACGCAGCCATTGAACTGACCTTGCAACGGCACTCCCTGAGTAACGTTGAGCACGTATACGCCGACCCGATAGATCCGGCGGACCCGTCACAACTTCCTCTCGATCATCGAACACGCGCTTCAAAAGACCTGTTGCCACAGCAAAGTCCGGATGGTTCAATTCGTCAGACAACCCAAATACGCCGTAAGGCTGACCAATACGAACTCGCTTCCCAAGCACATGTGTTGCAAGTTCACGAACACCATTTAAATGCGC
>CAYWSI010000070.1:0-4751 GCA_964460585.1 uncultured Algimonas sp. | reverse complement strand
CGCCCATACATCCCGCGAGGATCGCGAATGCCGTCCTCATCATCAACCTGCCAATTCAAAGGAATCGCGTGGAGAATGGCAAAATCGGCCTGAGACAATTCCAGCATTGAAGAATTGAGGACGCGCTTCAAATCTCGATCAACCACAGCTCCGCTCGCAAACTCGGTTTGGACCGTCATATGTTTAGAGCGAATAGATTTAAGCGCGACGTTCACGCAAACGTCTTGAACCGTCACACCAGCCGCGCGTTCAGCTTTCTCAACAGCGGCTCGAATCCCAATTTCAGCCGCTTCCAAATCAACAACAGCCCCGCCTTTTAATCCCGACGAAACGCCAAAGCCTGACCCAATTAAGCGCACGCCGAGGCCAGGCTCCTCCCGCCCAATCAAGCAGACAACCTTATTGGACCCAATATCAAGGACGCATACCGTTTCCGGCTGTCGTTTTGCAGGTCCAATAAACACAATTAGCTAGACTGAGCAGGCTTAGCACTCAAGCCAATGCGGTCTGGCAAGCGCAAATCAATAGCGCCAACCTCGCGGGAGAGAATAAATGTCTCGCGGTCCAAATTAGCCAAACGCTGAGCGGCCCTCTCAATATCGTGGGTCGGAAGCCTTACAATCGTACTATTACTCAAGTGCAAATTCCAGCGTCCTGATGGAAACTGAACGAGGCTTTCAACGCGTGGCCAAATTTCATCATATGGCGCCAAAATCGCCTCTATGCTCTGAGCCGCAGCGGGCGCATCTGCACCAATAAAAGTTTTCAATCCGGACGGAACAGATTCCATCGCCTCTACAGGCACAATCAATTCGCCCGTCTTAGCAAGTAGGTGAAGCTGCCCTTCATTTTGCCATAAAGCATAAGGTGTTGTTTCCACGATTTGCACGACAATGCGGTTCGGCCACAGACGACGCACAACGGCTCGGTCAACCCAAGGCAAGCTTTCGGTTCGGTCACGCGCCGCGTCTAAATCAACACCAAAAAAGTAACTCCCCGTTTGAATTTGAGCGGCCAGACGAATATCACGTTCATTCAAACGCCCCTCACCCATCACATCAATTTTTTCAACAACGAAGCCTGCCGCCATTAAGCGATCAATTTTCCAGTTATTCATACCGTTACGAACGGCTGGTAGATAGCCACCCAACCACAAGCCTAAAAACACAAGAACTAAAAAGGTTCCGATGATTTTAAGAATGAAACGCGCGAAGGCCTTCGGCGAATGTTTTGCAGCCCGCATTTGAGCGGCCATCCAATTTTGTGATCCGCGCAATCCCGGTTTGATCGGGCTCACCCGCATCATTCCACTAAACTTAGATCTACCTTTTTTTATCGCGGCCATGAAGCATCCTCAACCATCCAGCGGCAAAGCTGTACAAAATCAATCCCGACATAGGCTGCTTGTTCAGGAACAAGCGATGTCGGAGTCATTCCAGGTTGAGTATTCACTTCAAGCATTACGATTTTGTTTACCACGTTAGCTTCAGTGCAGTTTTTATCATTAAATCTGAAATCAGCACGAGAAACGCCGCGGCACCCCAACGCGTCATGGGCTTTTGCCGCCCAATCAAGGCACAGCGCCGTCACATAATCTGGTAATTCCGCAGGACATTGATGCCGAGCGGCAGCCTCTCCATATTTAGCTTCGTAATCATACCAGCCATTATCAGACTCGGCGGCAATGATCTCGGTGACGCAAATGGCCTTTCCATCTTTCACAGCGACCGTAAGCTCTCGCCCAGGAATATAAGCCTCAACGACAACCTCATCACCCATATCCTTATCATTCGCGATAGCCGCCCTTTGATTAGAGCTATCGTCTTTTACGATATAAACGGATTTGGATGACCCCTGACCATTCGGTTTCACAACATAAGGCGTCGCGATAGGATGAGACTTTGCGACATCCAGACGGTTAAACAAGCCACCATCGGCGACAGTAATTCCAACGGCTTTTAAGACATGTTTTGCGCGATGCTTATCCATCGCGAGAGCCGAGGCCATAACC
The DNA here is from genome assembly GCA_964460585.1 of uncultured Algimonas sp. GTDB lineage: Bacteria > Pseudomonadota > Alphaproteobacteria > Caulobacterales > Maricaulaceae > Litorimonas. Next base: position 2,740 of record CAYWSI010000070.1, on the reverse strand, counting down.
CCTGAATGGGTATAGGGTTTGCCATACATATCGAGCACACCCTGAACGCGGCCATCCTCACCCCAATCCCCATGCAAGGCATTGAAAATTACATCTGGTGCAGCCGCGTTTAGCTGTTCCCAAAGCCCAAAAGTGACATCTATTTCGGCGACATCATAACCGGCGTCACGCAATGCAGCCGCGCAAGCAGCGCCAGACACGAGAGACACCTCTCGCTCGGAGGACATCCCGCCCATGAGGACAGCTACTTTCATCATACTGTCTCCCCAATGCGCCGAACTTCCCAATGTAATTCAACGCCCTGTGTTTCTAAAACGCGGGCACGGACAGTCTCGCCAAGTTTTTCCAAATCTTCAGCCGTGGCGCCATCCGCATTTATCATAAAATTGCAGTGTTGCTCGCTCATCTGCGCGCCGCCGACACGAAGACCACGACAACCCGCTTTATCTATGAGTTTCCAAGACGAATGGCCTTCGGGATTTTTAAACGTGGACCCGCCTGTCTTCTCACGGATGGGCTGGCTCCCTTCTCGCTTCGCAGTGATATCATCCATACGGGCTGTGATAGCTGATGGCGTATCGGACGTTCCTTCAAATACAGCTTCTGTAAAAATCAGATCTTTCGCCGCACCGCAATGGCGATAGCTATATTGCATATCCTCTAAGCTCATGACTTGTCGCCGGCCACTGCGGTCAAGCGCAACAACACTTTGCAAAATGTCTTTTGTTTCAGAGCCGTAGCATCCTGCGTTCATGCGCAATGCCCCGCCGATAGTCCCTGGAACACCCGCATAAAACTCAAGTCCTGCAATGCCTGCCGTCGCTGCTTTTTTCGCAACAGTCTTATCCAGAGCTGCCGCGCCCGCTGTGACGAGCAATCCATCCGTCGAGACATTTCCAAAAGCAGGCCCCAAACGTATAACGACGCCTTTTACGCCGCCATCGCGGACAAGCGTATTCGAGGCGACACCTAAAATCTGCACAGGGATTTCATCTGGCGTTGCGCTTAGAAAATGCGCGAGGTCCGCTTCGTCTTTTGGCATGAAAAAGGCTTCCGCTGCCCCGCCAACACGCAACCATGTAAAGGGCGCAAGCGGAACATCTGCGCGGAGACTTCCGCGAACTTCGGGTAATCTGTCTAAAAGGCTCACAGCTTACCGAGCTGTTCAGGCAATTCTGCAGCCCAATAGGTAATGTCGCCCGCGCCGAGGCAGACTATTAAATCCCCCGGCTGTAAATGTGGGTGAATATCTTTTGCTAATGAGGTTTTTGACGTCAACGCTACATCGCGGTGCCCATGACTGCGCAGGCTTTCCGCAAGAGATGGGCCTGAGATACCTTCGATCGGAGTCTCCCCCGCCGCATAAACATCCGCAACGTAAACAAAGTCTGCATCATTAAAGCAGGTCGAAAACTCCTCAAAGTGATGTGATAGGCGCGAATAACGATGGGGCTGAACAACCGCATGAACACGGCCTTTTGAAACTTGACGCGCCGCCTGTAAGACAGCGGCAATCTCTACAGGATGATGACCGTAATCATCAATGACATTCACCCCGTTCCATTCTCCAACATGGGTAAAGCGTCGTTTCACACCGCCGAAACTATCCAAACCAGCGCGGACCTTTTCAGCATCAAGGCCAAGCTCTCGGGAAACTGCGATTGCGGAGAGAACATTCTGCGTATTGTGTTTCCCGGCCATTGGAAGGAATAAATCTTCCCAGCGATCCTCTTCGCCGTCATGATTTCGAAAGACAACATCGAAACGTGATCCTTCAGGCTCCAAGCGTAGGTTTTCTGCACGCACATCCGCTTGTTGGTTAAAGCCATAGGTAATGACGCGCCGATCACTGATACGGCTGACCAAAGCTTGCACTTCAGGATGGTCAATGCAGAGAACGGCAAAACCATAAAACGGAAGGTTTTCAACAAATGTATCGAAAGCCTGACGCAAGACATCAAAATCCCCATAATGTTCCATATGCTCTGGGTCGATATTTGTAACGACAGCGACAGTCGGCAATAATTTTAAAAATGAGCCGTCGCTTTCATCAGCTTCGACAACCATCCAGTCACCCAGTCCGAGCTTGGCATTAGATTTATAGGCGTTGATAATCCCGCCATTGATAACGGTTGGGTCTAACCCTCCGCCCTCAAGCAAGGCAGCAATCATGGTTGTTGTCGTAGTCTTCCCATGCGTGCCGCCAACCGCAACAGTCCATTTCAACCGCATCAACTCCGCAAGCATTTCTGCACGGCGGACAACAGGAATGGAGCGCGCCCGCGCTTCCATTAGCTCAGGATTATCAGCTTTAATGGCCGACGACATGACAATTGCGCCTGCGCCGACAACTTGTTCAGCCTTTTGGCCAATAAAAATCTTAGCCCCCAAACGCTTCAATCGCGCCGTATTGGTACTTTCCCGCGCATCAGACCCTTGAACCTGATAGCCCAAATTGAGCATGACCTCAGCAATACCAGACATGCCAATGCCGCCAATGCCGACAAAATGAATAGGCCCTAGGTCAAATGGAACTTTTGTCGCGAGGGCGTTTTGCTTGAGATTAGTTTGGGGCATATCGGCCTTAGTTAAGCGTTGCGATGACCAACTGTGCGAGATCTTGGGCCGCATTCGGACGCCCAAGGGTACGGGCAGAAGCGGCGGCGGAAGAGAGCCAGTTCGAATCATTTAATCTATCCTGCAAGATATTCGCGACAGATTCAGGCGTAAACTCAGATTC
>CAYWSI010000069.1:0-10247 GCA_964460585.1 uncultured Algimonas sp. | reverse complement strand
CCAGTGCACAAACAGCGCCCTTGCCGCAGGTGCGTGCACCGCCAGTGGCAGACTTGTTTCGCTGATTCGAGTTATCACAACTAATGACTTACTCAACTAAGTCAATTTATAAGGAAGTTGGTTTTAAGTTTGGTGGAGGTATAGTGCTGCCACACTGGCTCCACCGCGATCAAGCCACTTTACGCCATATATATTTTCGACAAGCTTCATCATCCAAATTTTCGGCATGTAGTTTCCAGTCGAATATCTTCTGACGCTCGAGTGATCGATTGACTACGTGAAAATGATTTATTTTCTGAGCGCCCAATTTTTTTATGGATGTGTTTTCACCATGCAATACTCTGTTATATGAAATGTAGTTAAGGTGCTTGAATGGTCCGACATCACTTAGCTTTAGGTACATGTCGTAGTCAACAGCATTGATTATATCTTCATCAAATCCACCAGTTAGGTTCCAGGCTCTCGCTGAAAACATCCTGAAGTGATGGGCGGTCATCGAGCAAGTTAACTTTTCTCGTGAGTGCTCAGGCCAGTTGTAGCCTAAAGCGATAAGATTTCCATCCGGGTCAACATTTCTATTTCCTGTATAAACGCAAGAGAGTGACCGATCTTGATAAAACTCGTTTAAACAAATTTCGACGGCGTCGGGCTCTAGATAATCGTCTGAGTCAAGCTGACCAATATAAAACCCTCTGCATAGTTTTACTGCTTTGTTGGAAGCTGATCCTATGCCGCCATTCGGTGATGAAAGAAATTTGACTCTGGGGTGATCTGTGTAGTTATTTTTTAGTACTTCCAAAGTGTCGTCAGTTGATCCATCGTCACATACGCAAACTTCCAAATCCGTAATAGTTTGGTTCAATGCACTGTCAACACATCGTTTTATCGACGCTTCGCAATTGTATGCAGGTACGTAGATTGATACCAACGGTGTTTGATAAATTCTTGATTCGCTAATCGATACTGGTTTCCTATAATAATAGGGTACTTTTTCATAAACAAAATTCATGGTGATGGCTTTACCTGCATCCCGATCAGTTTCGTTTTCAAGCCCAGGTGGCTCTTGATGGTAAGCCATAGCGCCGTGTACGGCTTTGAAGAAGCAGCCGGCGCGGAATAATCGGTAACCGAATTCATTGTCCTCACCGCCCCAATGATTAAATTCCTCATCAAAAAATCCTATTTTTCGGATCCACTTCTTTGAAAAAGCGACATTGCCACCAGAGAAAAATCGAAACGCGCTATCACAGAGACGTAGATCTTCTGTGTTTTTAAAATGCTCAAGACGCCAGTCAACCGTAATATCCCCTTCATCGGTACTACAGGTTGTATTAGTTGTTCTTACCTCTGGCAAATTTTCAAGAAGGCGCTCGTTACCTAATGCCTGTTCTGGATTGACATCGTTTGTGTCAATGTATTTTCGAGGTCCAATCAAGGCAATGTCATCACACTTGATTAATTCATCGACATAAGACTGCACCCAATCGTTGCCCGGAGCCATGTCGCAATCAAGTATTGATACGAATTCATGCTTGGCTGTTCTCAAGCCAAGATTTCTTACAGCGCATAGCTGGTATCCGTAGTCTTTTTGCCTTACGTACTTGATATCGAGAATGTTTTCGAACTGACGAACCACAGAAGTAAGATCCTCTTTGCTTCCATCGTCGGCGACAATTACTTCAAACGGGTATTCAGTTTTTTGGTGATACAGACCGGCTAGGGTAATACCAAGTATACGTTGTCGGTTAAAAGTAGGAATAATAATGCTTAGGCCAGTTTCTTTGTTTTCTTGCGCCGGGGTTGTTGCTTGATCTTTCTGGTATCTATTGGCTAAATACCAATTAAAGTCATTTGGCCCATCAGGTAGCGGGGCAAGTTCAAGCCCCTTGGGCCAGTCTTCTGGGATCGGATTGACATTTTCTGTAGGCAATGGCTCAGATTTTATAGCCTTCAAGTTGTCGTAGTGAGCTAGAGCAGAACGTCTCTCATTGTCGGATAGCTTTAATTTGTTGGCATTAGCCAAAAGCAACCGTGTAATAGGGTCAAATTTTATTTGCGCAACCTTATCGCGCCCCAAGTGCTTTAAGCAGCTTTTAATATTGAATTCAACAATTTTTCTGCCGTAAATATCAGAGGCTTTTTCGTACAACTCTAGTGCTTTTTCATATCGCATTTCGCGAAAAGCAATATTTGCAGATTTAAGTAGATAATTATTGTTATTCATTGTTATCCCCAGGTTTGAACAAGTAGACTATCGGCTCTGACTGGCCGGTGCACCTATAGATATGCAAATAGCCCCTTTTTCCAAAGGTATTTCTTGCTTTGTATAACTTCTCGTCCTTTCATTCAATATATTGATCCAGTTCTCCGCTACTGCCTTTTCCTCTTCTCGCTTGTAATCGTCCAAAATTAGATCAAAAGTTGCTGTAGTGAGGTGCTTGAGAAGCTTGGGTAACGCTGGGAATCGCGCATGAATCCCCGTATCTCCTGGTGGGCCGTCGACTAAAACCAGAATTTTTGGCATTCTGTTCTTATAGTGTTCGGAAATAGTGCTGAGTGCCGAATCGCAGTCGTAATATAAGTAATCTTCGCCACTGTAGCTGTATTCGACCAGTGGTGTATGTAAAAGATCTACCATATTCTCAAGATCGGCTTGTTGAAGCATGGCGGCCGTCCTTTCATAATAGTGGGCATTGTGCTCAAATGTAAAAATACGCTTGTGGGTCTTGGAATCGTTTGCAAATGCGGTCTGTTCAAGTGCAGTCTGTTTTTGATTCGACATTATTTTCATTAGCACTTTCGCAAATAGGGCTGTAGAGTTTCCAGACCCGAACTCAATTACCAAGTCATATTTTTCGGCTTTCATTTTTTCTACCAAATACATAGCCAAGTCAGTATTTATTGACCAACCGTACTGGTTTATTGGAAGTTCACCGGTGTTGAAATAGTTTTGTAAGCCTAATGTATTTTCCAGAATATTGACTGTTTTGATCTGATTTTCATCTAGATGATTAGTCAGGTTGTTGCCTATATCGACGATTTTCTTTTCTAAATCATCAATTTTGCTATCCGCAGATAGTTGCGCGTCTAATGCTCTATTAGCAATGGCAAGCGCTAGGTTGAGTTCTTTATTTGTTTCGCTTTCCTGTGCCAGTTTCTGTTTTAATTGCTCATTCAGTTCTTCCAGGAGAACTTTCTCTTGTTGGCTATGAGTCAGTGCTTCTTCTAACTGTTCGGTGCTGGTCATCAACTTCTTATTTTCAGCCTGCAAAGTCTTGATTTCATCGCTCATTGGATCACGAGCCAGTTGCCAGCTAGGCCAATCCGGATCCTTTAGATCGTTGTCACTAATTTGATATCCGTAGTCGACTAAGGCTTGTAGAGTTTTCTCTGCAGCCTCACCGCCCTCGAAGTAGGGGGTAGGATTGGCGTTTACGCGAAGTTCACTAAATTGTTTAAGTTGGTCTGTACTCATGAGTGTTTGAAGAAGGGCGTGCTCTTCGCCAGGGGCATGTATTGCCAACATCGCTTGCTCACCAGATCGTGGACCATGTTTTGCCAATAGTTGGTCAGGGCTTAATGTTGCGACAGTGTGAGTTGCTATGATTTTCAGACCTGGGTATAGAGTCTTCAAACCAGTGGCTTGATACAGACTGCTGGCTTCGGGCAGATTGTATTCTTGGAGTTTGTTATTGGCTGCATTTGAAGTGATGGCAGCCTCTACAACGGTTACATGTGAATGTTGTGCGGTTCGTTGTCGCAGCTGTTCGGCCAGTTTGGGATTAGGCTCTACCAGTGTAATTTGCTCCGCCCCGGAATTTAGCATTTGGGGCAAATCGTTGGCCTTGCCTGCGCCGATGTGAAGAATGGTGTGCATGAGTTCTGCGAATTACCTCAAGCTGCTCTAGCGAGCGAGCGTGATTGATCTTCGTCAGAGCAAGTCTGACGACCTTCGTTCTTTCCATACAAGGAGTAATGCAGCGCAGGGTTCATATTTACTTCTGCTACATCGGGATAACTACTCAGATACCAACGTGTGTCAAATTCTGGACCTGGATTCCTGTGCTCTGCTGCGCCAAAGTTAAGGTAGTGAACAATCGGATCAATATTCTTATCGGCCACATCTGGATAGGTTGTCAGGTACCAGCCTTCATTGAATATTCCCGATTGTTCAATCAGTTCTACTTGTTTTTTCAGAGTTGCTTTACCGGTGCTCCGGAACTTCTCACTAAGTGACCTCAAGATCGATTTGGCTTTGAAGGTGGTGCTTGATTGGAAGCTTTTCAGTTCCGCTTTTAAGTTCTGATTTTGACGTTTTACCACTGCGAGGGCGTACTGTTTCTGATCTCGGTGTTCTGCGATTTCGCGTTCAGACACTTTACTCTTCATTAACTGTTCGTTGAGCTGATCGTAACTTAAGTATTTTGCTTCTAATTTCTCTTGAACCAGGTGCAATTGATTCAACATGAGATCGTTTTCTTCTTGGTATTTTTTCGTTTGCAGTGTCATTTCTGCCAACAGCTCGCTTTTTTTATGGCTAGCTCTGAGTGAAGCCAATTGACGATTTGCTGCGTTAAAATCTAATGCAGACGCTTTATAGCTAAGTCCTTCTTGTGGAATCGTGCAGGCCTCAATTCGGGCGAGTAGGTCAGTAATCTCTGGGTTCTGCTGTAATAGTTGACTTGCCAACATACGTTCCAAAAGCGGCGCCTGCTCTGCTTCGACAGCGATTGTTACCTGAAAACCATCTTTCAACCTCAAATGGGCTTCAATGGTTGCTAACTGCGCTTTTGGCTCGGCTAAGAGGTTAGGGATGTAAACCAGTACAGACTGATCTCGATGCTTTGTGTAAAAATCAACCATTTCCTTGGCAGCAGTTAGCCAAGCCTCTTTTGCCTGTTCAGGCGTTGCACCGTAAACAACAGCGTGAGCAATTGCCTCTACAGGGTGGCTGTGCAGGAGTATAAAACGTCCGCCCGCTAATGCATTTTCTTTGGCGTTTTCGTAACAGGCTTTCGATTTATTATGCGACACCGTCCAGCCAGCGAGTTCAAATAATTCGCTTATGGCATGCCAATTTGATTCTGGTGTTGTGCCGAGAATCAGCTGCATTTCCCCATTTGTACTCATAGCTTGCGATTGGCTCCCAAAGTGTCATCGCCTGTTTCCTGAGCTGCGTGGCCGTATGCTCACAGTTTCGGACTCCTTTCAACCTAGCAATTTTCTATCCATAAAATGGTAAATAATTTTGACCGGCATCGAACCAGCTACTGCGGGTGTCAAACTTTTTTGTATCGAATCATACGTGTACTGAATTTGTTTAAGAGGGACCGGGGGCGAGCATGCAAGGCGCCCTAAATGTCGACGATACTCTCGCCGGAGGATAACGACATTAGCGTCGATTATCGCCAAATAGTCGACACCGTCATCTTGTACCGCCAGCAAACCGCATTATTAAATACCGTAAGTAACGCCGCGCGTTAGACCAACTTAAGACCTAGTAGTGAGGTTGAATAGAATCAGCCTTATTCATCTTGGCCAACGGTTTAACGTCTACCATGCTGGCTCGTAGTTCCCAAGATTTTTCCCATGCCCCAACAATCCATTTAGGTGAAACGTTGCGGAATTGCTCGAAGCCGTTTTCAAGTGCCGTATTAATTTCGACAAAATCTTTGAAGTTTGGAAGAAAGATGTTTTTTCGGTAATGATCTATATAGCTGAATTCGTCAGAGAAGTCGAAATAACGTTGGAACGCTGAAATATGCTTGCAGTGAAATGACATCCAGCCTAAATAGTTGCTGGTCATGAGGCGCTTTGCACCTTCTTGTTTCTGACGCTCGTACGGTACGAACAGGTCAGGACCTATGAAATTGTGGTTTAAATCAGTTTTGGTGGCGTACATTGTCTGGCTACTGATCTTATGTATAACATGATCACCACAACCGCTGAAGGGATCCCGGTGTTTTTGGTGATCGGTCGATACATACCACCGACCTTCGTGTGGAAAAATGTTGATCATTGACAAGTTGTAGCTCGGCATGGGATGTTGCTTGTCTTGAGCCACTGAATTTCCAAATATATCAATGATATCACTACCATTCTTGATGCTGTCACAGATATTCTTAAGATACTTAGGAAAGTAAATCTGGTCTCCGTCAATCCGACAATAGTGTGAGTACCTGGCGCGTTGCATACCAAGGTTATGCATATTGGCTTGTGTATGAATCCCTGTCTTGTACAGATAATCGCCAATTCGCTCGCCCTGATCGATGGTACAGTCGAACGGTGCGTGATATTCCATCAGGCTTATCTTGTTCGGATACTGCGCCTTTTTCGCTTTAAGAATCTCAAGGGTATTGTCCAGATGCTTGTCTAACGGGCAATTGTATGTGATGACTAGCTCATCCAACGCATGAATGCATGAATCGATACAAGCGGCAATAGTTGATGAGTCCGTGCGAGTATTTAGAATACCACTAACACCTGCTATTCTTTCCTTGTCAAGTGAGGCAACATCAAGGATGTAGTCTGCCGAATCATAATATTCGCCAGATGTGCAGATAGGGCAATTACACACGGTTTCATTGTCGATCATAAGGTTAAATTTCTCTAGTGCGACGTTAGTTTGTAGAGGTCATAATCTGCATGGGTAGTCTATTCAGGTGTGGCAACGAGTCCGCGCGCCATATCTATGACATCTGGCACTTTGTCAATGTCAATATCAATGTCACTGCCAAGGACTAACAAGGTACAGACTCTATCTTTCGCTTTGCATTGGGATGCAAAATCCATGACATCCTCGCGTAGCTGAGCGTCGATTTCCAATTCTTACTGTCGGATGACGCAAAGTATCTCTTTTTTGCCGTTTGCCACCGGCAGCAGTGGGGTGGCGCCAAAATAATGACCAGTAAAATCGTACCGGTCTAAGCCGAAAGGTTTCCAGATATCGAAATTATGTTTTGAATTTGACTGGCTAAGTTTTGAGTACAGCGCGCCAAACTGTTCAGTGAACTGTTTGAATTCGTTGAAAACAGGCCGACCTTTTACCATTGTTTCTTTGTATCGAAGACCGCTGTGGAACATATCTGCGTTGATCATCGATGAAGATGTATTTGCACAGCCAGCCATGCTGAACAAAGCCGAGTATTTATGCACTCGCAGTATCAATCCATCTTTACCGAAATGGTCCTTATCCTCGAATACATAACCGATTTTGTGAGCGGAAAATTCATCTTCGCTTGATTCGCGTAGTGCACAAAGTGAACGCTCGATCAATTGATCGTGCATTCGATAATCGCCGTCGAAGAACAAGATTGAGAACACTTCACTGAAGAGCTCTCACAACTGACACACACCATGGCGGATCGGATCGGTCGTTTTCTGGAGCGCCAGGGGCTATTGGTAAGAGATGACACACGACGCTGCCTGCAGGCATAAATCAGATGAGGATTCGGTGTCCCGCTACGCCAAATCGGGCGCATACCACCCGCTTGACTGTCCCCGCACTACTCGCCGCACACACTTTATTTTTCCTATACCCACATCAGCGCTCTTTTCGAACCAATTCATCGCACCAACTCTCATGTGAGTGCGGTTCAATTGCAGGAATATATCAATTAACATCTCGCTGAATTAAAGGTACTATTTCCCTATTCGTATTTTTCAATAAAAATAATGCTTTTAATCAAACGTGCAGCTGTTCTTTTTCGCTATGGATCAAGGAATTTCCGAAAGCTCACCTTACAAGCAGGTTCAAAAGGAGAGCTCAGCGCAACAATAGTCACGATACTGGGTTTATTGGCTGATTTCACAACCCCCTGGTTCGACGTCCTCACCTGGCTGTTCCCATTAGTGATCTTGCTAGCCATTATCCAGATTATGCGTTGGCGTAAATCTACTCTGGCAGCAACCAGCCGGAAAGGAAAAAAAATTGCAAAAATGGCATTGAATCTGACAGTTGCGTCAGTTGTGCTTGCGCCTATAAGTTTACTAAATTTAGCTTCGTCTTCTGAAACCGGCTTTACCGGTTCGCAATTTACCGCTGTCGAACAGCTTCAACAAGGCATTACTGAACGACTTGATCGATTAGATGATGCATTGGCTGTGCTCAATGGAAAAAGCGATGCAATAGCTAAATCTGTTGATGAAGTCAAAGACATTGCTCTTACTACAGATAAAAAACTAGAATCATTATCTGAAACCACTCAAGAAGTAGCTAATGAAGCCTCCGCTACCAGAGAGAGCATGGAGTTGAGTGTTGCGCTTCAGATGGTGGATCGAGCGAAAACAGATAGAGATGGCTCCAACCAGGGACAAAGCCTCGCATTCGAATCACTACTAAAGGAAGGGTACGATTTTCAAAATGCGGATTTATCAGGGATATCTTTCAAAAAGGCCAACTTGCATAGCGGTGATTTCTCTAGTTCAAAGTCACATTTCTCTACTTTTATCGATACAACGCTTGATGAATCAATTTTCCGAAAAGCGGGCTTGAGATTTTCCAACATGGATGCTGCCTCTGCCAAGAATTCAGATTTCTCTGGTAGTTATGGCCCTTTCATGACTGCAAAAAATACCAATTTTTCGTCAGCAAAATTCATAGGCGCTAACTTGGTGGGTGCCGATTTACGCAATGCGAATTTCGCAAATGCTGATCTCACTGGTGCCACGTTAGCATTCGCGAACGTGACTGGCGCGGATTTCACTGGAGCCATTTTAGATTCCACCTATTTCGCTGGCGCGATCCTGAGTGACGCCATTTTCAAGGACGCAATATTTTCAAACACCAACATGCACGGAGTGATACTTGATCACAAGAATCTCTCGGATACGCAAATTGAAAATGCCTGCAGACACAACTCACCGCATGAGGATGGTTTTGAAATAAAGATTCTCGAGCAATGGCCAAGTGATCGTTTTTCAAGTGGATACGAATTCGATGAGTTAACCGAATACAAGTACTACGGCGGGATTTCGACACTGGCTAGTCGCGCGCTTCCTCTATGCGCCAGCGATAGTAAAAGTGCTATTGGCTTCGATATAAGCTATCCAGCCTACATCTCGATGAAGGTGGATAGATATTATATGGAGAGCGCAGGAAGACGATCCGAGCTACTACGACAACTAGATAATCACTTTAAAATTCTTCAGAACGCCTATGACACTGGGCCTGTATTTAATGGCTCTGGTGCTAAACAAAAGCAGTTTATAGACACCTTAAAAAACTCTACTAACTGTGATTCAAATGTAAGCACCAGTAGACTTAACACCGACGAACTTATCGTCGCATTGCTAGCCAATGGCTTTGTTCGGCCTGAAGATGTTGATTGGAAGAAGGCGGCTACTGCAAGAGTCAATATCGAGCGAGCCATCGAAAACAATAATCGTGGTGGATTGCTGTTAAGTGGTTATACCTTATGGGAAAATTTCTTTCCCGACGACACCGTGGCTACAGACCTGATACCCGAGGCCGCCGAACAATACAAAATTTGGACTCAATGCCGTGCCAAACAAGTGGACGGCAGCTTGTGGTTATCCGCTTTAGCACACTCTGGACCGCGCAGTGGCGCGCCAAGCCAAGATGAGGTTTTGTATAGCGGAAGCTTTGGATATAACGCTGTAGAAAGAATATCTAATGTCGAATCTAATGGGAAATTCAGGTTTGGCGATGGCGAAGAAAGTATCCTGGCTGAAGTCGGCGATCTTACACATATCAAAGGGGTTGCAGCTGACCTGACAAGCCTAGGTTTTGATGGCGCGGTGTTTGTGTTCGATAAACCTGACTATTCATTGAGTTTGTCAGTACCTAAAATCAAGATAGCACCCGACGGGAGCGACGCTAGGCGTAAATTGCCACAGGCAGAAATAAAAGTAGAATTGAAAGTAGAAAAAATATCGGTGCATGGCACCCAGAGAAAAACAGCACTGATCTATGTTGTTCCTGGAGTGCGAGAGCTATTGGACGGGGAAACCTTAGTGCACTCACAATAGTTTTTACTGGTACTTTCGACGAGATTTCAGAAAAACCCATTCTGGCCGTCAGGCTAGTCAACAGCCACACTGAGAGTGAATCGCCTAATGTAGATTCACAGCGTTTTTCAAAATTCTGATGCGGATGAAATGCTCACTCCACTAGATACGCGCATGGGAAAGCCGCATAATTTTTCAGTCAGCTACATATTGGGAACTAGGGTTGAGAAAACGGAAGAACTAGCGCCGACTCAACAGCATTCTCAACACACCGGTGC
>CAYWSI010000068.1:0-10286 GCA_964460585.1 uncultured Algimonas sp. | reverse complement strand
CATGAGTTGGCGTGGGCGCTGCGGATGAAGAATTTTGCAGTGACGCGCCCCATGACCCGCAAGGATTGGACAGGTGACGGCATTGTCGACTTGATTATGAAATTTGTACGGGACGTAACGCCCGTTCTCAATTTTGCAGTGATGGGAGCAGAGAAAAAGAGCTAAGTTTCAAATATTTGGCTTGGGTCTTTGAAGCTTTTGAATTCCAGCGCATTGCCGCTGGGATCTAAAAAGAACATGGTCGCTTGTTCGCCCGTTTCGCCCTTAAAGCGGATATAGGGTTCGATGATAAAATCAGTGCCGTGTTTGCGCAGGGTTTCGGAGAGGCTGTGCCAATCCTCCCACTCCAGCACAGCGCCGAAATGACGGACAGGTACATTTTTTCCGTCCACGATATTGGTGGGTTCATTAGACTGGTTGGTCTCAGCCAGGTGGAAACTGACTTGATGACCGAAAAAATCGAAATCAATCCAGCGCTCGGCCTCGCGGCCTTGGGCGCAGCCCAGAATTTCGCCGTAAAAGCGGCGCGTTTCCTCGATGTCTTTTATGGGCGCGGCGAGGTGAAAGACCTTAGCCTTCATTATCTCGGGCATTTTACTTTGGTCCGTAGGCGTAAGCGCCGCCTTTTTCGAGGGCGCGTAGATAGGCCGGACGCTTATGGATGCGGTCAACATATTCATTACAGGCGTCATAGCCTTTTAGGCGGCCGCGCGCTTTGGCGGCTTCGAGCGGGAAGACCATCTGAATATCTGCGCCTGTCAACTCGTCGCCCGCAAACCATGTTTTTGTGATGAGGTGATATTCGCAATAATCCAAAATCGCTTTGATTTCGGCCATAATCATCGGCTGAATGGGGGCAGAGGCTTCGCCAAGAAATCCTGTGTAGAGCGCCAAGAGGAGCGGCAGCATGGCCGAGCCTTCCGCAAAATGTAGGAAGTGAACATAGTCCACATAGTCTTGCGTACCCTTAGCGGGACGTAATTTTCCGTCACCAAATTTATCAAGGAGGTAAACAATAATCGCGCCCGTTTCGGCAATGATAAGGCCGTCATCTTCAATAATCGGGCTTTTGCCGAGCTGGTGAACAGCCTTTAGCTCCGCAGGGGCGCGGCTCGTATCGGCATCTCGTTCGTAATATTTAATCTCATAAGGCGTGCCGAGTTCTTCGAGTAGCCAAAGGATCCGTTGTGAACGCGAATTATTGAGATGGTGTACAATTAACATGAGACTGTTTTGCGCGTCTGCGCTGCGCGTTTCAAGTCACAAAAATGAAGGTAGAGCGATATGATTTATCTGGAGAATTGGAACGTATCCAATTCAGACCCACTGAAAACAAGTGTCCGAATGCCGTCTTTGGTCGGCACATTGATAACATTGTCAAATCGCGGGCTGAGGTCGCGCAATATTAAATTTTTCGCTGACCATGTTTCAGGCAGGGCTTCGAGGGTGCCTGTCTGGTAAATATAGAGATGCCCGCCAGCGACTTCTGCGCCGAGAATATCCAGTGGTATGATGTCTCCATCGGCCTTTAGCTCGAACCGTTCTGAGCTATAGAGGGCGGCTTGAGCGCGGGACCGCAAGCCAGTCATGTCGTTCTTTTCAATCACGCCCGCTTTGAAAAGAAGTCTCTGAGCAGCGGAGAGTTGAAGGACATGGGTCACGTCAAGATTGCCCGATTGGCTCAGCTTGACTTCGGTTTCAACGCGGGCGGCGTCATGGGCGAAGACCTGAAAGGGCTGGGCAAGACTGACAGCGCAAAACGCTGTCAGGAGAATGGATCGGCGAGAGAGCATTATTGACGCTCTAGCATCCGCTCTAATGTGCGGCGGAGGGAAGATTTCTTCTTCTCCGTATCGCGTTTCTTGTCTGATTTCGCCTTCTTGTCGTCCTTTTTCATTTTGGACATAGAGTCTTCATCCTTTTTCATGTCGGACATAGACTCTTTGGATTTGGCATCTCCCATTGGAACTTTCTTTCCGTCGGAGTCCATCTCGTCAGATTTTTCAGAATGCAGCTCACGCAACATATCCGCCATCATGGAGGAGGAAGACCTATTTGATTTGAACAACTCGATCCGGCTTTGTGAGATTGTAGGCGGGTAGGCATTATTTGAAAAATCTGCATCCGCGGTTTGGTGAGCGACGTCTAATTTAAAGCGAACGGCTTGCTTATCTAAGGAGAAAAGCTTGGTCACATTATTTGAATTACGCCGCCAAATTTCAGCTGGAATCATATGCTCCTCTAAGGAACCATCTGCAAATTCGATGGTTACAGGCAGAGGAGAAATCAAACCGCCAAGGTTCTCAAAATCGACGAAATAGAGATATTTTCCGTCTTCCATCGCGCGATCATAAGCTTTGCGCTCCCAGTCTTTGAGGCCGTCATAAAATTTCTTAAACTTGTTGCGATCTGCATTTGTGACCGTGAATTTGTCGTTCTCATTGTAGAAGTCTTCGAGATCAGAGTAGCGTTTCAGGCGCGTTTTGATACCTTCCTGACGGTTCCGAATTTGGGAGATGTTCTCGGGGTGATTGAGCGCGTCTTCTTCGCGTTCAATGTCTTTTTCGATCTCCGGGTCTTGCGTGGAGATTTGATATTCACGAACGCCAGTTACGGCCATGTCGACATGATCTGTTCCGTAATACCAACCGCGCCAGAACCAATCGAGATCAACAGCTGAGGCATCTTCCATTGTCCGGAAAAAATCCGCAGGTGTTGGACGCTTAAACTTCCAACGTGTTGCATATTCACGGAAAGCAAAGTCAAATAACTCGCGCCCCATAACGGTTTCGCGCAAGACGATGAGAGAGGCTGCAGGCTTGGAATAAGCATTGGGGCCAAACTGCAAAATGCTGTCTGATTGCGTCATGATCGGCACTTGGTTTGAGCTCGTCATATAGCTTGGGATAACATCGAGCGGGTTTTGCATGCCGCGGCTGATTGGGAAATTCTCTTCCCACTCATATTCTGCAATATATTCAAGGAAAGAATTTAGGCCTTCGTCCATCCATGTGTAACGGCGTTCGTCACTATTCACGACCATTGGGAAGTAAATATGTCCAATTTCATGGATGATGACGCCAATCAGGCCATATTTAATATTTCGAGAATAAACGGTCTCTCCAGATTTTTCATCTTCTGACGGGCGATATCCATTGAAAGTAATCATCGGATATTCCATGCCGCCGCGCTCCCATGAGTTCACGGATTGCGCGGTTGGATAAGGGTAGTTGAAGGCAAATTTATTATAGACGTCCATCGTGTGCACAACAGCTTGCGTCGAATATTGGGACCAAATTGGATCTGCCTCTTTCGGGAAGAAAGACATAGCAAGAACTTCGGGGTTGTTCGGGTCGTCTTGCTCGAACTTCATCGCATCCCAGATGTATTTCCGCGAAGATGACCATGCAAAGTCGCGAACATTTTCGGCCTTGAAAGACCACGTCTTATTGCCTTTGGCTTTTGACTTTTCATTCTCTTTGGCTTCGTCAGGTGTGACGATATATGTTGGCTTATCGGTTCCGGCATTCTCCAGACGTCTGCGTTGTGTCGCTGTTAAAACATCACTGGGGTTTTGGAGCTCACCAGTCGCAGACACGATATGGTCTGCGGGCACAGTCAAATTGACTTCATAATCACCGAATTCGAGTGTGAACTCACCGCGGCCTAAGAACTGCTTATTCTGCCAACCAGTGTAATCTGTGTAGGAGGCAAGGCGCGGGAACCATTGCGCCATACCGAAAATGTAATTGTCTTCTTCTTCGAAATATTCATATCCACCACGGCCGCCAATAGCGACTTCGTCTAGAATGTTATGTTCCCAGTCGACTTGGATTGTGATGGTTTCGCCAGATTCTAACGGTTCTTCTAAGTCAATCCGCATCATGGAATCGTTGATGACGTAAGGCAGGGTGTCGCCGTCCTCATCCATGATAGCATTAAATTCAAAGCCATATTGGCGATCTTCGAAAGCCTGCTCTTTACGCAAGGCAAAGAAGGAATAGCTATCCGCGCCTCCAGCGCCGTCGCCGCGACGTGATCCTGCTGCGGATGCCGTCGCTGATCGGCGCTCTAATGAGCCGTCTTTGAAGCGGTTCTGGTCTAAGGCTAGCCAGATGTAATTCAGCGTGTCTGGCGAGTTGTTTGTGTATTCAATATCGCTCTCGGCATATATACGACGTTCGTCTTCATCCAAACGGATGTCCATGGTATGGCTAGCGCGTTGTTGCCAATAGCCAGGGCCAGGCGCTCCAGAGGCACTCCGGTAGATATTGGGTGAGGGTAGGAGATGATCTAGCTGACGGAATTTCGCGGCGGCATCTAATGGACTGCCTGCTGTGATGTTCACTTTATCGCTTTCACTGGCAAAGGCTTCTGCCCCTATAACGAGTGCAGACATTGCTCCTATTGTTGTAAGGCTAGCAAATTTAAGTGCAGATTTAATGCCGGTCATGGGAGCTCCCGATAGCGTAAAGACGTAATTTATGTGGTGTAGCCCTTCGTAAAAGAAAAATCCTACCAAATTCCCCTGTTAGCTGAAATTGTGATGAAGGCTCGCCTCATGGAGACGTTACGTCATATTTTTTAGGAATTTAGTCCATTTTAGTAAGCGTGTAGGGCAATTTTTACCAATGGTCAGTTATCTCCAATGATCAGCTATCCAGGGTGTTGGACGAACGTGCTTGTAAAGCTTTTTCCAATTGGCCTTAACGGGCCAGTTTCCAAGTAAGGCCTCGTCTTGGTCCGGCTTGCCTGTAAAGGCGACGATTTTTGTTGCTGCCGGGAGTTGCGGCGTCTTGAAAAAATTTAGCGGCCATTTGGGCAGGAGCGAATGTTTAAAGCTCGCGCACCATGAATTAGGCCAAAACACCATATCTGATACTTCGCGAGAAATATAAACTTGTTCGATGCGGTATGTTGAAAGGATACGGTCTAAATCTGTTTCAAGCTTATCGAAAATATGGGTGTGTGTTCCGACGCGCCATCGAAAACATGAGGTGTTACCGATTTTTGATCCGGGCTGCGTCCAATTTTCAATCACGCAAAACCGACCGGGTTCATAGTCAAACATCTCATCCAAACTGCCAGTAATCACGAGGTCAAGGTCTAAAAATAAGACGTCACCTGACAGACCAACCAAGCTGTCCTGCCATAAAACCAATTTACGCCAAGGAGTTACCACCAGATTCTTAGGTAAGTTTATGTCCGGGATGGGTTCGCATCTAACGGTATCATCTACACCACTAGGGTCATCTGTAAGGCAGACCAGCTGCGTCGGACGATTGGTATTACGCTGAACGGCAGCATTTAGGCGATTGACGAAATTCGCGCTGTAGCGCGAACCCCATTTCATACAGATGACGGTTTGCACGCCTCTGGTCCTATTTGCCTTTCAGCATTTCATCCCGAAGTCCCCGGAATTCCGTGCCTTCATACCAATTTGGCCATTGGTCAGAATTGGCGAGATCATATCCCATATCGAGCATGATATCTGTGGCCTGCACAATGCCAGAGAGATCCCAGCTATTGTCATATTCATCACCAGGTTTGTGATAACGCTCTTTCGTATAGTCGTCGGCGAATGTCTCGCCATAGGTCAGCCCGTTCGTGACATGGTCATTGCCCGGGTCTGCGTAAAGCATCGGCACGCCAAGTTTTGCGAGGCTGATATGGTCGGAGCGATAGAAGTAGCCGTTTTCAGGCTTATCATCTGGCACAATATACATACTGCGCTTTTCCAGCTGCCGTTTGAGTAAATCTTCCAATTCACTCGCACCGAATCCAATGACTTTCATGTCTTTGGTTTCACCAACGGGAAGCATCGCGTCGATATTGATGCCGCCCACGGTTTGCGCGAGAGGGACGAGGGGTTTTTCGCCGTAATAGGCGGAACCGAGTAGGCCGGATTCTTCGGCTGTTACGGCTACGAAAATAACCGAGCGATCCGGTGCGCCGCGTTCCACCATTGCTTCAGCGACTTCTAATATAGAGGCTGTGCCAGTCGCATTGTCTACGGCGCCGTTGAAGATTTTGTCGTCACCTTCAACGTCTTCACTCATGCCAAGATGGTCCCAATGGGCCATGTAAAGCACATATTCATCTGGATTAGTTTTGCCTTTTAAAACGCCAGCAACATTTCGAGAGGTCGTCGTTTTGACGCTCTGATTGAGGGTTGCTGATAATTTTAGATCGGGCGCAGGGACAGGTTTAAACCCTTTGACGGCCGCGTCAGATTTCATTTTGGCTAAGTCCAATCCAACTTTAGCAAACATCAGTTCGGCTTGAGCATAAGTAATCCAGCCTTCTATAGCGGAACGTGACGCGCCTCGATCTGGACGTACAAGGTCATATTGTTCACCTGTCCAAGAGCCAGACACAACATCCCAGCCATAGCTGGCAGGTTTTGTTTCATGAATGACCAAGACGGCTTCGGCGCCTTGTCTAGCCGCTTCTTCATATTTATAGGTCCAACGACCATAATAGGTCATTGCATTACCTTTGAAGAGAGCTTCATCTTTTGTCGCAAAGCCTGGGTCATTGACGAGCATGACGACGGTTTTACCTTTTACGTCCAGTCCCGCGTAATCATTCCAGCCATATTCAGGGGCATTCACGCCATAGCCGACAAAGACAAGTTCGCTGTCTGTGACTGAGATATTTTTCTCTAAACGCTTTGTCCAAAACACCACATTTTCAGTTGTGCTTCCGTCTACAACCTCTGTACCGTTTTGACCGATCGAGAGGGTTGAGCTGTTTGGGTCAACTCTTGAAGCTGTAAGCTGAACGGGTTGAAAGAATGTTCCGTTCTCTCCCATAGGAGATAATCCGGCGTTTGCCATTTCATCGGCGATATATTGGGACGCGGCCTGTCCGCCCGGCGTGGAGGGCGCGCGGCCTTCAAATTCATCACTGGCGAGGCGCTCTATTCTGCGGCTGATGTCTACGGCGGAAGCTGATGCGCTTGGGTCACCTTTTGTAGCTCCATTATCACCTGAGGTGCATCCGATGAGCAATGATGTTGAAATGAGCAATGTAGAGACGAGCTTTGCGTGTCTAATATAAGTCATGAGTATCTCCAATCGTGTGTAGATTTTACCTCCCATTCATAATTGGATATTGCAATGGTGCAATCGCTACTGTTTAGGCCTTGTGTATGAAATGCAGAATGAGGCAAATCCTATGCGTTACCCGTTTATATTAGTTGCAGCTCTCTCAGTTGCAGCCTGTCAACCTGCTGTCCAAGACGCAGATGTCAATTCCGAGAGGACTGTCGAATCTATTCCATCCTCCGAGATTGAGACGGATGTGCGGTTGCAACAAGCTACAAAATTGATTGAATCGGCCCTGGCAAACAAGGAAGGCTATAAAATTACAGAAAGCCTGACGACGGAAGTTGGCCAACGTATGGCTGGAACTGAAGCCGAAGCTCGCGCTCGTGCTTGGGCTGCTGCAAAGTTCAAGGAGATTGGTCTGGAGAATGTGCGAATTGAACCTTTCACCATTCCAGGCTGGGAGCGGGGCGAAGAAACAGCTTCCATCATTTCGCCTTATCCTCAAAACTTAGAAATCACGGCTCTGGGCTATTCTGTCGCGACGCCCGTGAATGGCATTGAAGCTGAAGTCGTTTATTTCCCAGAATTGGATGCGCTTCAAAACACGACGCAAGACTTGACTGGAAAAATTGCCTTTATTGATGGGCGTATGGAAAAAGCGCCTGATGGGGCTGGATATGGTCCAGCTGGGATGAAACGGCGGATAGGAGCTTCTGAAGCTGCGAAACATGGTGCAGTTGCCGTACTGATTAGATCGGTTGGAACGGATAGTCACAGATTTCCGCATACTGGCGGTATGCGTTACGCACCTGATGTACCAAAAATTCCAATCGCAGCTATGTCATCTCCTGATGCGGATCAGATGGAACGTATTTTCAATCGCGGCGAAAAAGTCGTTGTGAAAATGCGTTTGTCTCCGATTGATACGGGAGACAGACCTTCTGGGAATGTCATTGGCGAGATTGTGGGTTCCGAAGAGCCTGAAAAAATCGTGTTGATTAGCGGTCATTTAGATAGCTGGGATTTGGGAACGGGCGCGATTGATGATGGTGCAGGCATAGGAATTTCCGCAGGCGCAGCTAAAGTTATAATCGACTCAGGTCTTAAGCCTAAGCGCACTATTCGTGTTGTGGCTTATGGCGCGGAGGAAATCGGTCTGCTGGGCGGATTTGAATATCGCGATAGATATAAAGATGAACTCAATAATCATGTGATGGCAACAGAGTCTGACTTTGGTGCGGAAGCGCCTTATGAGGTGCATTATAATTGGTCCGAGGGCAGGGGTGATATGCAGGCCTTAGCAGATTTACTTGGCCTACCACTCGTCAAAAAAGATACATCAGGAGGTCCAGATATTGGCCCCATCAAAGCGGAGGGCGTTCCAACTATGCGTCTGCAACAAGACGGCACGGATTATTTTGATTTGCACCATACGCATGATGACACCTTTGATAAAATTGATGCTGATGAGATGGCGAAAAATACGGCTGCCTTTGCAGCCATGGCTTGGATAACTGCCAATTCCGAGTCTGAATATCGCGAAATAAAGGAAAACTAAATGTCACTCCCTCCTATTCTTCAAGATTTGCCATTACCGGTAATTGGGTCTCCAATGTTTATTGTGTCTGGGCCGGAACTGGTCATTGCACAATGTAAGGCAGGTATTGTCGGTACATTTCCTTCGTTAAATGCACGACCATCGGGAATGCTTGAAAAATGGATTGTTCGTATCAAGCTTGAGCTTGAGGAATATCAAAAGGCAAACCCGGACAAAAAAGTTGCGCCATTTGGTGTGAACCAAATTTGTCATCCTTCGAATAACCGCTTGCAAGAAGACATGGACGTTTGCGTCAAACATGAAGTGCCAATCATCATTACTTCATTACAAGCTAATCAGATGGTTTATGATGCGACACATTCATATGGCGGAATTATTTTACATGATGTGACGAATATTCGTCATTCGAAAAAGGCTCTCTCTATGGGGGCAGACGGATTAATTGCTGTGTGTTCAGGTGCAGGCGGTCATGCTGGACGACTTTCACCTTTTGCGCTTATTCCAGAAATTCGTCAGTTTTTTGATGGCCCGCTTTTACTCTCAGGTTCAATTGCAACGGGCGGAGCGATAGCCGCATCTTTAGCCATGGGCGCTGACATGGCTTATATAGGCACGCGATTTATTGCGACGGCAGAAGCTAATGCCAATGATGGATATAAAAATGAAATCATAGAAAGTTCAGGTGAAGATATTGTCTATTCTTCTTTATTCACAGGTGTTCATGGAAACTACTTGAGAGGGTCTATAGAGAAAGCAGGACTCGATCCAGATAATCTCCCTGTAGCGGATAAATCATCCATGAACTTTGGTTCGGGTGGAAATACAGATGCTAAAGCTTGGAAAGATATTTGGGGAGCCGGACAGGGGGTAGGGTCCGTACACACATCCCCACCTGTTGCTGATGTCGTTTCTGAATTAAAAACGGAATATGACGCGGCTTGTAGAATATTAGCGGAAAAACTTAGCTGAACATAAGTTGAATGAACTCTTGTTAGAGGTATAATTATTTAATTATATGCTTTGGCGGCGTTGCATGCAGCGTATGAATGCCCTACAGGCTTTTGGCGTGCCCTGATTCTAATTGGGGCGGGGGAAGTTTTAGGGAGGTTATCAATGACTTCAAAATGGTTAGGCGCGGGGCTAATATTAGCTTTAGTGGCGCTCATCCTAGGCTGGATATTCGGTATGCCGAAAATTGGGTCTATGGAAAATGACATACGCAAGGCTCTTGATAATAAAGGTTATCAAAACATCCAGGTGGACATGAGTGGTAATGTGGCAACGCTTACAGGCGATGCTGCAAATGAAGCGGCAAAACGAGATGCTGTTTCTGTCGCTGAAAATACCGAATGTACGGCCTGTAAGAATAAGCGTCGTTGGCATGCGGTTAAGGATAAGATGGCATTGAAGAGCCTTCCTGTTCAAAACCCTTACACATTTAACGGCGAAAAAAGATCAGACGGTAATGTTATTCTCTCAGGATATGTTCCTTCAGAACAAGCAAAGTCAGATATACTGCGCAAAGCTAATAATATCTTCGGAACCAAAGTGATTGATAGAAAAATCAATATCGCGGCGGGTGCTCCTGATGCTAGGTTTGTAGATGTTACTGAAGATTACATGAAAAAATTGGCTCAGCTTGAAAAGGGTAGTTTTTCGCAAGAGAATTACAATGG
>CAYWSI010000067.1:0-10401 GCA_964460585.1 uncultured Algimonas sp. | reverse complement strand
CGATGCGTATTCTTCTCGCTCTTACGCTTTTTATGGGATTAAGCCTTCCGGCGCATGCGGAAAATATCCCGGGAACCGCGATTATACTGCGTGCATTAGATAAGGTCACAGCGACCACGCAGGATTATACGGTTAAAGTTGGCGATACGCTAAAATATGGTAGCCTTACTATTGATGCCGTCCATTGTGAAAAGCGCCCGCCAGAAGAACTCCCTGAAACATTCGCTTTCCTGAAAATTCAAGATGCCAAATTAGATGGCACAGGCAAGGATACAGGTGTAGCCGAGACTGTCTTTTCAGGTTGGATGTTTGCGTCACGCCCTGCAGTTTCAGCACTGGATCACGGAGTTTACGATGTTTGGGTTATCGGATGTAAAACACCCGAAATTAAACTACCGGATTTTGATCAATAGAGCTGCAGTTTCGCTAAGGCTTTACACTACTCGAAAAGTTGAGTGCGTCTAAATATCAACTTCTTCCACGAATTGAGCAT
Source organism: uncultured Algimonas sp. (assembly GCA_964460585.1). Lineage (GTDB taxonomy): Bacteria > Pseudomonadota > Alphaproteobacteria > Caulobacterales > Maricaulaceae > Litorimonas. The sequence goes on along the minus strand of CAYWSI010000067.1, from coordinate 9,908 downwards.
GTTCTTGAATATACTCATATCGCAGCTCTGAACGTTTGCCCATGAGGGTTTCGACAAGGCTTTCTGTTGTGGCCATTTCATCTACATCTAATGTGATCCGCGCGAGAGTGCGCGTTCTCGGGTCCATTGTTGTGACTTTTAACTGAGCTGGGTTCATCTCACCCAGTCCCTTGAAACGCCCGATTTCAACTTTGCTTTTGCCTTTAAATTCCGTTTGCATCAGCTCTTCGCGGTGGTCGTCGTCAATGGCGTAAATCGTTTTTGAGCCTTGAGTCATTTTATAAAGCGGAGGCATAGCCATATAAAGGCGGCCTGCTTCAATCAGGCCCGGTGTATAGCGGTAGAAAAATGTGATGAGTAGGGCGGCAATATGTGCGCCGTCAACATCGGCATCGGTCATGATAACAACGCGTTCATAGCGCAAATCATCGAGATCAAATTTACGGCCTAGGCCGACACCGAGCGCGACGGAGAGATCATTTATTTCATTATTACGTTGAATTTTTTCCATGGTTGCGGATTCGACATTTAGAATCTTACCTTTCAACGGCAGGATTGCTTGGGTCTCTCGAGATCGAGCTTGTTTGGCAGAACCGCCCGCGGAATCTCCCTCAACGATAAATATTTCAGTGTCTTCACTGCCCTTGCGTGAGCAATCTGCGAGCTTACCGGGAAGGCGTAATTTCTTTGTCGCGGATTTGCGTTTCACGTCGCGGGCTTTGCGGCGTTTTACGCGTTCATCTGCGCGCTCAATCGCCCATTCTAGGAGCTTGGTCGCATCTTTGGGGGAACTGGCGAGCCAATGGTCAAATGGATCACGGACGGCATTTTCGACGAGACGAGACGCTTCGGAATTAGACAGGCGGTCTTTGGTTTGGCCTTGGAATTCAGGGCTCTTGATAAAGACCGACACCAGAGCACCGGCACCGAACATAACATCATCAGGTGTGACATGACTGACTTTTTTACCCATGCCGGTAAGGTCAGCATAGGCGCGCAGGCCTTTTGTTATGGCCGCGCGCATTCCGGCTTCATGGGTTCCGCCGCCGGGCGTCGGAACAGTGTTACAATAGGAGCGGACGAAACTATCGGCTTCGCCGTACCCTTCAGGGGACCAGCTGATGGCCCATTCGACGCGGCCGTGTCCTGTGTCTTTTTTGGACTTTCCAGAAAAGAGCGTTTCCGTAATTGTGGCTTTTGTTCCCAAAGTTTCTGCGAGGTAATCCGCGAGACCGCCCGGGAAATGGAAGACGGCTTGCTGCGGAATGTCGGGTGAGTTTTTGAGTTTTTCAGGCGCGCATTTCCAACGAATTTCGACACCGGGTTGGAGATAGGCTTTGGCTCGGGCCATGTTGAAAAGTTTGGCCGCGCGGAACTGCAGGGCTTTCCCGAAAATTTCTGCATCTGGATGGAACCGAAGCTTGGTCCCGCGGCGGTTATTTATTGCGCCCATGTTTTTAATTTTACCAATGGGCTTGCCGCGCTCAAATCGCATGAGGTGAAGTGTCTTATTTCTTGCGACTTCAACTTCCAAAACATCAGAAAGGGCGTTGACGACGGAGACGCCGACCCCGTGCAATCCACCTGATGTCTCATAGGCTTTGTTTGAGAACTTACCGCCGGAATGGAGCTCCGTGAGGATGACTTCTAAGGCTGATTTCTTTGGGAATTTTGGGTGCGGGCCAATCGGAATACCGCGTCCATTATCTGAGACTGATATGTAGCCTTCTGCATCGAGTTCGACTTCGATGCGGGAGGCATGACCCGCAACGGCTTCATCCATCGAATTATCAATGACTTCAGCAAAGAGATGATGGAGTGCGCGGTCATCCGTGCCGCCAATATACATGCCAGGGCGCAGGCGGACAGGTTCGAGACCTTCTAAGACTTCAATAGAACTGGCCGTATAATTATCTTGAGCGGTATCTCCGCTTTTACCAGCGAATAAATCTTTTTTCTTGGCAGAGGCCATAATTGTTCTGTTTTCGTTCTTAGATTATTTTTGCGCAATATGAGGTGATTTGCGGGCTGTGCAAGGATATTTCTGCAAGAATTTTTAGGTCTTCCACACAATAGATGCAGGGGCGGGTATGTTGAGTGGGTCGACCTCTTTGAAAAAGCTTTGGGTTACGGCTTTTACTGTTTTCTCAAGCTTCTCTTGCCGTCGCTTTAAAGTTTTAACACCAATGTTCTGAGCAAAACGCGCAGGTGTAGATTTAATTGTTTTGGATTTTAAGCCGAGTAGACGTTCCCAGCATTGTATGTTGTTCCAATCTTTAATCGCCGTTTCAAAATCTGCTACAAGGGGCGTGCCTGTTACAAATAAACAAGACCGCATATAATCCGCTTCCATGAGCCCGCCGCGTCTTAGCTTACTACGCCAAATATCTTTATCAGTCTCAATGAGGCGTTCAGATTTGAGTCGTTCAAACATGGCGTAGGCATCTAGTTTGAATGCGGGGATATGGCGCGGGCGGGCAAAAATTTCGGATTTCGCTCGCATGACCTCGGCACCCAATACTTTGTCTCCCGCCACAATTCGCGCAGGGGCGAGTGCAATATGTTCCCAGCTATGGGCGCGTTTCATATGATGATCGTAAAAGGCCGAGAGTTTGACCGCGGGAGGTCCAGAGCGGCCAGATGGACGCAACCGCATATCGAGCTCATAGGCAATACCTTCACGTAATTTCACGGTGAGTGTTGTGCGTAGGCGTTGTACGATTTTTGACGCTATTTCTGTGTCCACATCATCGGCAAAGAGGAATATAAGGTCGAGGTCGCTTTGCGGCGCCATCGCCTGTGTACCCATTTTGCCTAAGCCCAAAACCGTGATGGGAATATCCGTTAGACTTAAATCTTCGCAAACAATTTGAATGGAAAGGTCTAGTGTTCGTTCGGCGATGGCGGTGAGTTGAGCCTGCATGGTTTGCGCTGTAAATGTACCCTCTAAGAATTTTGTATAGGCGCTGAAAAGCTGCTCATTCACAAATCGTCTGAGGGCTTCCAAGCGGTGTTCATAATCTTTGGAGGTCAAGACAAATTGAGATTGCTCTTCCAAATTACTTGTTTCCGAGGCCATGAAAATATCAATGATATGCGGAGACTGCCGCAAAATCTCACTCATATGCGGACTGTGCAATAAAGGCGTTATGAGTTTGTCCAACAGGAGTGGGTATCGATTAAGGAGCGCAAAATATTGCTCTGATCTTCCAATTTGTTTCAGGAATTGATCGACGCGGCGAAAGGCCTCAGAATTTTTATGTCTCATCACGCGAGTGGTGAGTTGTTGTCCTAAATCCCGATATTTAGTTTGCTTATTGGTAGAAAGGCCGTGGTCCTGAAACCCATTACTCCAGCTATTGGCAATCTCAGCATCCAATCCTGTTAATTTTGAAAGCTGGCTTGGTTTTTCAGATGTGGCAGTGTCCTCGAAGAGTTCAGAAAATTTCTGATGGACACATTGGCGGCGATTATAAACGTCCTCATCAAAGTTCTTAGGGTACCCTAAAAGGCTTAGGCATGCCTTCAAGTCACTATCATGTGGTACAATATGCGTGTGCTCATTGCGAAGCATCTGGATGGCATTTTCGAGATTGCGGAAAAAGGCATAGTCATCCTGCAGTTTATCTGCGTTGACTTCGGTAAGAAAGCCTGCCTCAGCTAAATTTGACAATGCAGATCTCGTGTTCGTCACACGTAGCCGTGGATGTTTTCCGCCATGAATGAGCTGTTGGGCGTTGGCGATAAATTCAATTTCTCGAATACCTCCGCGGCCGAGCTTTACATTAAATCCACTTGCGTTGGGTGTAATAGGATCAGGTGCTGCGCGCTCATATTGTAGGCCCGGATGTTCATTATTTATGCGTGTCTTTAAGGTGGCGAGTTCATCTAATGTGGTAAAATCCAAATTCCTTCGCCAGATGAATGGTTCCAGGCGGGCGAGGAACCTCTCTCCCGCAGCAATATCGCCGCCTACAACGCGGGCCTTCATCAGAGCTAAGCGGTGCCAAGGAAGGGAGCGAAAAAAGTAGAATGTTTCAGCCTTTGCAGAGCTAAGGGCTAGGCCTGTCCCTGAACTTTCTGGACGGAGGCGCCAATCAACGCGCCAGACAAAATCCGGCGTACTGCGTGGCTGCAAAATTTGTGTAATACGCTTACAGACATCTGAGGCGATATAGGCTTGGCCCTTGGTCTCTGGAACAGGTAAGGTTTCTGGGTCAAAGAGGGCAATAAGATCAACGTCAGATGAGAAGTTCAAATCTTGCCCCCCCAATTTTCCAAGTCCTAGTAAAAAGAAACCTGACACGATCCCAGGTGGAAGTTTGAGGCGATGGCGAGTGGCCGCTTGTTCCCACGCTAACTGGGTTGCCCGGTTTAAGGTCGCATCTGCAAAGCGGCTCCAAACCTGTCCAATTTCATCGAAAGTGGGGAATGCTGTTGTTGATAAGGCTAGCGCAAATTTTGCCTTAATTGATAAAAGCGTTGCAGCGTCCGCTGTTGCAACGTTCGCGTAGAGGTCTTCGAGCGTATGATTATCACCATAGACTTCGGAAATATTGCTTAAATACGGGCTTAACCCAATTTGCCGACGATTGAGGGCAGGGCGTTTCACGCGTCTCTAGAAGAGAAGACGAAGAACAATTCGACCTGTGTGGCGGATAAATCCGTCTCGAATGTCACTATCGAAATCAAATCCGATAGATGAATATTGGGAGCCAGCCGCAACAGTAAAGCCTAAGAGGATGCCCTCATCAGGGAAGGCAAATGAGCGTAGGCGAGCAATTTCTGAATCAAATACATCACCGTCTGTGTTTGTGAGGCCTTGGAAACGGAAGGCTGTCTCGACAGGGTCTGAGATGAATTCATTTCTATAACCCACACGAATAGAAGGTCGAATCCAAGTTCGTTTACCTTGGAAATTAGCCCCGAAGTTGAGCAGGGCCGTGGCCGCGGCTGTATCGGAGGTTCGATCTTCAACAGTGAGGCGAATGCCTTCTGAACCAGTTTCTGTGCGCCCGTCTTCATCTAGATAGAGGTAGTCCAAAGACAAGCTGGGCCGTACCCAGTATTTTTCGCCAAACGCAACCTCATAGCCTGCGCGAAGGGAGGCATTCGCATGTATGCCTTGCCACTCACCTTCAGCTGCCCCTAAGAAGTCTCCTATTGAAACTAATCGGTTTTGTTCAAAGTCACTGATGCCGCCGCCGGCATATAAATCGAGATTAAATCCATTTTTTTCCAAACCAGCATAGGCGCCAGCTTGGTAAGTTGTCACGTCTAGCGGTTCATCAACCCCGAGAACATCTTCGACTTCTGTGCTCGCAAAACCAAGGCTCACACCTACAGCATGGAAGGGGCCAAATTCTTTATCCAATCCTGCCGAAAACCCAAAGCCTTCGCCGCGATATTGTTCAGATGATCCTGCAAGCTCACGATCTGCAAAATAGAAAAACTCTTCTAACCACGCCCCACCTGGTCTTTCAGGTGAACGGCGCGCTGTGTCCAAATGTGAACCAACGGCACCAACAGCGCCGTCAACATTTGCCAATATAAATTGTTTCGCGGCACCTGAAAACTCTGGAAGAACTTGGTTCAAGGCGGCATTAAATTCGTTGGCATCTGCAATGTTGGCGAAAGCGTTGCTTAGACCTGGGGTCGCGGCTAGGGCTTCTAAGACAGGTCCGCTTTGCAACACTCCATCCGCAATCGTACCAAAGGCCGCCGCCTGCACAGCGTCCAACCCAAGGCCGCCATCTGCAATAGAAGCTGATGGATCTCTTAAATCAAGAGTTATGATAAGCGTATTGGGGTCTGACAGAGATAGGTCCGTATCGAAGAGGAATGACGAGCTATTCGCGCCCAATGAATCCAGATCGCCAACTGATAAATCGCCAGCACTTACCAATGTATAAGTAAGTTGATCTGTACCAATAATCGAATCGAAAACTGGACTGATGGTTGCGCCCTCTTCAAATGTGATGCTGCCATCGGAAATGAGTGTGGAGGCCTCGCCAGTTGCGCCGTTGATGACTGGGCTGAATGTAGAAGTACTGTCGACAAAAGCTTCGCTGACTTGAATGTTCTCAGCGGATGCTAACGTAAGCGTTGACCCCTCTATGACAGATAAATCTAAGCCATCTGTATTCCGGATTTCACCCGTGAAAACTGTGCCTCCAGACAGGGCGAGGCTGTCAGAGCCACCTCCAAAATCAATTGCACCTGTAATAATTCCGGCACTAGAGGTGACGCTGTCGTCGCCTGACCCCAATAGGATGTCACCTATGATCAAAGGTATATTTGTTCCATCAGGGTTTTGGCTTTGCTCGATTGCTATTGAATTTGTGGCCGAGCTAAAGTCGATTGCGATTAAATTAAAGTTAGTATCTTCAACCCCTAGAGCATCTGAAGACGACCCATTCGCAGAGATTACACCTGTATTACTCAACTGCGTGACTGTGCCTGAAGAGTCTCGAACCGCAACTGCGGTGCCTTCACGTCCCACCAATACGGCTGAAATTGCCCCCGTATTGATTAACTCAGATACAGAAGCGCCTTCACCAATATCGACGGCGACGGCGAGCAGGTCTCTCGGCGGAATAATATTTGTTTGGTCAAAAAACACTTCATCAATGGCTTCGGAAGCGCTGGCCAATATGACGCCGCTGTTATTAATTTCTTCTGCAATAGTTTGGTCCCCTAAGACAAGAACGCGAGCAACCCCATTGCCGTCGGTTAAGTCTGTTGGGTTGGGGGCTCGAAAAGTAGTCGCCGTTAAAGCACCTTCGTTGTTAATGCCGCCTTCTACTGTCACATTTGAGAATGAAACGGTCGTTGCATCAAAGTCATCAAAAACGCCATTAGCTGTAACAGACCCTTGGTTGATGAAGCCATATTGGAGATCTTCATCAAAATCTTGGTCGTTAGGGTCAGTGATTGGCGCAACGAGTCCAATTGCAATCGGAGCGCCGTCGCCACCGATCAAAACAGCTGGGGCAGAACCTAATTGACTAATCGAACTTGAGCCTGTGAGGACAAGTACAGGGTTGCCATCATCGTCGAGAACTTCGTTGCCATCAGCATCTAATGAAGGTTCAAATACTTGGTTGAGAAAAATCCCGCCTGTCACATTGCCAGAGATTTCAACTGCTGAACCTGCTTGCTGTAAATCTTCTGCAGATAAATCTTCACGGCCTGTAAGGTTGTCATTGCCAGAAAAACCAGGGCGCGTTTGGAATCTGAAACCATTGGCCGTTATTGCACCGCTTGAAGAGAAGCCGCCGTCAATGTCGCCAGAAACAACAAAGGCTTGAGAGTCTTCGCCCGTGATTGCAATAAGTCCGGTATTTGTAACGTCGCCAGTAACGTTGGAGGCTAAATTGACGCCGACTGAACGGTCACCGACAACATTAATCTGGCCACCAGTCGTAAGGTTGCCAGTCAATCCATCTGTCGTCATAGGCGTATTGGCGAGGTTAATCCCGAAGCTGTCATTGCCTTCGATATCTATGATAGATCCCGCGGCAAGCTCGACGTTTCCTTGAAAGGGTGAGGCACCTGAAATTAAAATGCCAGTGCGGCCTTCACCAATAGCGACACCGCCATCTGTGAACGGATCGTCATCTGTGTTTTCTTGCGTGAAGTCTTCGGTGAGAGAGATGGAGCCAGTCTGAGTAAATGACCCTTGATTCCCACCTTGCAATTCTACACCGGTTGCGCCGTTGATATCTTCGGCGCTTACAATGCCATCTAATACAAGGTTGTTATCAGAGTCGAGAATGATACCTGAGCGGTCAGAATCCACTGTGACCGTGACACCATTCTCAACAGTTACATCCGCAGGACCTCCATCATCCCCAGCTGTGGATGTGAGGATTTGGTCTGATGTGTCTTCCGAGATAGTGACTTGTGCTTGCGCTGTGAACGACAGCGCTCCCAATAATGCGAGTGTCGCAGAACTGCGGAGAGCAAGGGTCTTAAAATGACGCATGTGAATAGAGTCCCGACGGCTATCTGATGGTGCAATCCGAATGAACTGTACCGATTTGTACTAAGGTTTACCTAAAACAACGCAGGGGGCCAATGAAAACATGGTTATATTACAGTCAGATTCAGTGTTTAGAGCGAGAAATTAAGCGGAATCGCTCTGATTGATTTCGCCGTAAGGGTCTGGCAAGGCGCAATCATGCAAAATGAACCGCAAAATACCCCCTCAAAGCCTTTGTCTTGGCGGAAATTATGCCTTCTAGGTGGAGTATTTCCTGTAATCTTAGTAGGCGTTGACCAGTGGTCGAAATGGGCAACGACGCGGTTTTTTGACCTGCCTATGAACATTTGCGCGACAGCAGACCCCCATTTGACGCATGAGGTAACGCCTATTTTTGATCTATCCTTGCTTTGTAACCGCGGCATTAGCTGGGGGATGCTGCAAGGTGATTCGTCTATCAAGCGGTGGGGCCTCACGTTATTTGCCTTCTTGATGACGGTTGTTTTGATCTTTGTTTTAAGGAAAACAGCGGATCGTCTTGGGCAGATTTCACTTTCATTTGTCATTGCAGGCGCTGTTGGAAATGCGATTGATCGTCTGTTTTTTGGTGCAGTAACAGATATGATCGATTTTTCTGACATTGGGTTTAACTATGTCTTCAATGTTGCGGATAGCTATATCACTGTTGGCGTCATTGGCTTGTTTCTGTCTTCTTTTCTGGTCGAAAGGCGAGAGAAGGCCGCCGCAAAACTATCTGCAGATTAACAGATTGGTCACTTGGCGCGGCGCGCGTTGCGCGCTAAGTGAAACTTAGTTCAATTAAAGAGGCTCGCTATGTTGCGTACCATGTGTCTATTTTCCGCTCTAGCTTCCGTTGCATTGGTTGCCACGGGCTGCACATCTACATCTCGAGCTTTAGGGTTAGAGAAATCAGCGCCAAATGAGTTTAACATTTTAACCAAAGCGCCGCTTATTGTGCCGCCGGAGTATAATTTACGCCCGCCACAAGTTGGCTCTTCTTCTGCTGAAAACAACTACACACAACGTGTCGCGAGAGAGGCTCTATTGGGCGAAATTGACGATGCAACGCCAAGTGAAGGTGAAATCGCACTTATGGCAAAAGCGGGTGTAAACCGCGCGAATCCTGAGATTCGTCTTGAAGTCGATGGTGCAAATTCAGTTGAACGGAAGTCGAATGGTTTTACAAATCGTCTTCTATTTTGGCAGAATGGCCAAGTTATAGGCTCTGACGGCAATCCGGTGCCACTTGATGCTGAGAATGAAGCGCGCCGTCTCGAATCTGTCAATTCGGCAACGGGCGGTGATCAGGTCACAATTTCAAAACGTCCGGGCGGGCCGAAACTTCCGGGTCTTTAGGCCTTAAACTCAGTAGAGTTATAGAAATCTAGACTCGTCCACTAGCCCGCCTCACGGTGGGCTTTTACGTTTCTGGCGTATGAGTACGAACCCGCATATGATTCGCCGTCTTCCGGCGCAGACGGTCAACCGCATCGCCGCGGGTGAGGTGATTGAGCGCCCCGCCAGCGTCATTAAGGAACTTGTCGAAAATGCGCTGGATGCGGGCGCGACCCAAATCGATATTCGCTATGAAGATGGTGGCCGCACCGTTATCACGGTCACGGATGACGGCAAAGGGATGGATAGGGAGAACCTCTCTCTCGCCGTTGAACGTCACGCTACGTCTAAACTTGCCGATGATTCGGATTTGTTGAACATCGGAACGATGGGGTTTCGGGGTGAAGCGCTCCCGTCTATCGGCTCAGTTGCGCGGTTGTCGCTGACGTCACAAACTGAAGCGGATGATAGCGCATGGGAGTTACGCGTTGATGGCGGCGCGAAGCAAGAGCCGCGTCCCGCGCCGCGTTTTGGACTGCATGGTACTCGCGTTGATGTGCGGGAATTG
>CAYWSI010000066.1:0-10420 GCA_964460585.1 uncultured Algimonas sp. | reverse complement strand
GGTAAATATCGAGAACTTTCTGAGACAGCTCTTCATATTTACTGAGGTCCAAATGACCCGAGCCACTTTCCACATTAACGTCGACAGAAATGCCGAGTGACTTCTGGCAATCCTCTTCATTGGCGATACCGACATCGACATATTTCACGAGGTCTTGCATGACTTCCGGCGCGGTTTTACCATATTTCCAAAGCTTGCCCCGGAAGTTGAAATCGCAGGACACGGTCACGCCCGCTTTTTGCGCGGCCTTGACACATTCCATGCTGAGGTCGGCAGAGCCTTGAGATAGCGCAGGTGTAATCCCTGTGATGTGAAGCCATTTGGCGCCTTTGAAAATTGTCGGCCAATCAAAATCACCAACTTTGGCTTCGCAGATAGACGACGCCGCGCGGTCATAAATGACTTTTGACGGACGCTGGTTCGCGCCCGTTTCGAGAAAATAAATCCCGACGCGATCGCCTTGGCGTTTGACATTATCCGTATTTACGCCAAGGGCGCGCAGGCAATTAATCGCATTTTGGCCGATGTCATTATCTGGCAGAGCAGAAATAAAACCAGCATCAAAACCGTAATTACATAGCGAGACGGCCACATTAGCCTCGCCGCCGCCAAAGGTGGCTTCGAACGATGGAGATTGGAAAAAGCGTTCATAGCCATGGGAACGCAGGCGCAACATAATTTCGCCAAAGGTGAGAAAATCAGTCATCTAAAAATCTTTCTTATGAATTTGCGATAGCAATCGCGTCTTTTGCTAATTTTGTGATGGCCGCGAAATTCCCCGCTTCGATTTCAGCCTTGGGTGTGAGCCAAGAGCCGCCGCAGGCCAGTACAGCTGGCACAGCGAGATATTCATGCAGGTTTGCCGCACTCACACCGCCCGTTGGCATAAAGCCAACATCGCGCGCGACAGAGGCTAAGGCCTTGATCATTTTCGGACCACCAACAACAGAGGCTGGGAAAAGCTTGACCGTGCGCAAGCCCATATTATGCGCTCTCATCAATTCGGACGGCGTTGCGACGCCGGGGAGAATAGGAATGTCATGGGATTGCGCGACTTTAACGGACCCCTCATCTAATCCGGGAGAGACGATAAAGGTCGCGCCGCGGCGGATAACTTCTTCGCTTTGCCCGGCGTTAAAGACTGTGCCCGCACCGACATGCGCCTGCGGAAATTCTTTGGCGATAGCCTCAAGGCAATCCAAAGCCGCATCGGTCCGAAGGACGACTTCGAGAACCTCAAGGCCGCCTTCCAAAAGCGCTTCGGAAATTTTCAACGCCGTGGCCGGGTCCTCAGATTGCACGAGCGGAACAACCCGCTTCGCCGCTAAAGACTCTATAAGTGCACTCATGTTCAAACCCTTTGTTCGAGTCGATTTCAAATGTGGAGCAGCGGCATCTCGCCTGGCTTTTTCCCTGAAATCATTATTATTCTTGACAGTTCCATATTTGGAACTTAATTCCTTATTTGGAATAATGATAAAAAACGCATGAGGTGTCAATCCTCAAGAGCTGTTTGTCAGTTAGGGAAAACCGAAATTTATGTCGTCGCTCGCCAATGCGTTTAATATCCTCGAGCAAGTTGTGGCCGAACAGGCCGGCGGCCTCACCTTCACGCAAATCCTAACACGTTCAAACTTACCAAGATCCAGCGCGCACCGATTGGTCAAGGAGCTCACGACGCTGAATGTGCTGAGCTATGAGCCAGAGACAAAAACCTATCGCGGCGGTTTTTCACTCGCCGCGCTGGGTGCGCAAATCACATCTAATTTGGATATTCGCCAGAGCTGCCGCCCTGCTTTGAAGTCATTACAAAAAACGCTGGGCTATGTTGCGACCCTCAGCATTTGCGACGCGGAGACGGGGATTTATATTGATAAGATCGAGCCGTCTGATTTTGGTCTGCGGCTCCATTCGGAAATTGGGAAATCCTTTCCGCTTCATTGTACAGCCATGGGGAAAATTCATTTGGCACATGGAACGGAAGGCTTGCGCAGCCGTGTGTTTGCGCGCGAGCTCGAAGCCTATACCGAGTCCACCATTACCGACCCTGAAGCGTTAAAAACGGAATTAGACCGCGTTCGTACGCAAGGATATGCGATTGATGACGAAGAAATTTCGCGGGGCCTGACCTGTATCGGCGCGCCGATTTTCGGCCTCCACGACGAGGTCATTGCGGCCATCAGCGTGACCGCACCTAGCCATGTCTATGAAAACGGCATTCCGGACACATTTATTCAAACCGTTTTACAACATGCGGAGCAGGCATCTCTCCGTTAGGCGCTAGACCAGCGTCGTGTCAGACGGAATGCGCGGCACCATTTTGAGCTCATATTCCGCCAAATCTCCGAATTTTATATGCCCCTTCGTTCCAGCATGGGAAAGATGCACGCCCGTAATCGCACCGCTAGAAATCAAGCAATTTTCAGGCAGGTCTAGCTGACCCTTCAAGCTAATGAAGTGATTGAGGATAAAGCGCAGCGCGCCCAAGGGACCATTTTCTCCAGGGTTTGGCGTCGCGCGTCCAATCTCAACATCATCAATATGTAAGACAACTTCGAGCTTTGAAAAATCATCTAAAATAGACAGCGGCGCTTCTGGCCCCAGGACCACGCCCGCATTGGTCCCCATGTCAGAAATGATGGAGCCGGGCCCAAGATTATTGACTTCGGGATTGGGGGAGCTGGCAATTTCAGCGCCGAGATGTACGGCTTTGATAAATTTACGTGCCTCTTCAATCGTGTCCACAGACGTACCCAATTTATCGAGGTCTTTCAGGACGAAAACTAGCTCGGCTTCATAGGCCGCAAGGCCGCCTTCAAAGACGGTGACGTAAATCGACCCGCCCGATTTCACATCATATTTTTGATCCGCAAACATGGGGCCTGCTTGCCAAATCGTCGGGAATTGCTTTTGAAATTTTGATGGAACCCCGCCGACTTTAAATCCAATCAAGTCGGCATCCCAATCTGCAATGGCATGCATTTGCACAGCATAGGCTTGCTCCAGATTTTGCGGCAATTCGGCTGGATATCCGTCTAAGGCAAGGCAAGCGCGGCGAGCCTCTATAATGGCTTTTGATACGGCTTTAGCGTCAAAATTTTTCATCTCTGTCTCATTTGTTTGATGCCCATTGCGGCGCATCTCTTGAAAAGAAAACACGCGCAGGCCGCCCCGCGCGTGTCTTTATTTGGGGACGCAAACGCCGCGAGGCATTTGCGGAGTTTTCGCCTTAGGCCTTCGCACCGCGTGGTTTGAGCGGCGCAATATGCCCACAAAGGAACCACACCGCTGCAATTGCCGTAAGGGCCAAAATTGCACCAAGGATAAAGACGGAAGTATAATTCGCGCCACTTGTCATAAATGGAACAAGCAACGTCAATCCAAATGCCGTAAGTTTAGCGGCCATACCTGCAAAGCCAGCCAATGTACCAACGGCTTTACGACCGAGAAAATCACTTGGCAGAGTTTGCACATTGCCGATGGCAGTTTGAAACCCGAACAAGATGATGAACATGAGCGTTAGAGCAAGAACAGGCGTTGCCGCGACAGACATTGCCAACAAGGATGGCAACATGATTAGGCACCCCAGTGTAATAACGAATTTCCGTGTTTTATCGACACTCCATCCCTTGCTCAATAAAGCTTGCGCCAGAAGCCCACCAAACCAAGCGCCAAACATAGCGCCAACGAACGGTATCCAACCAGAGCCTACGAGAGCTTTGACATCATAGCCATGGACTTCAAATAAATAGGTCGGAATCCAGACAATGAACAACCACCAGATAGGGTCGATGGCAGCCGATGCGATAATAACACCCCAGCTTTGCTTACGAGATAACAGTTCAGCGGTGCTTGGATCATATTCATCAGCGACACCATCTCCGTCTAAATCTTCTGCGACTTGTCCACTCAAAATATACTGGCGTTCTTCTTCAGATAACCAAGAATGATGTTTCGGCGGAGCTTTAACGATAACCAACCAAGGGATAAGCCAAAGCAACCCAAGGGCACCAATCGCAATAAATACCAATTTCCAATCCATAAAGATGGACAAATACCCAATCAGAGGTAAGGCTATAATTCCGCCAACCGCGGCACCAGAGTTAAAAATACCTTGGGCAAAGGCACGCTCCTTGGTTGGAAACCACTCCGCGTTCGCCTTCGCCGCCCCAGGCCAGGCCCCAGCTTCGGCAACGCCCAATAAGGCTCTAAAAATACCTAAAGTCCAAACGCCTTTAGCAAAAGCATGTAAGGCTGTCGCTAATGACCAAATACCAATTGAAAGGGCAAACCCTAGCCGCGTACCAACCCAATCAAATATTTTCCCAAATATAGCTTGTCCAAATGCATAAGCAAAAATGAAGACAGAAGAAACAACACCCAATATAACCTTGTGCCCGTCCGCATCCATATCCGGGAACATGTCATTAGCCATCTGAGCTGGCCACAAAACAGTAATCGCTTGCCTATCAATATAATTGATAACTGTCGCGAGCGCGACGAGGCCAACGACCCACCAACGTAACTTACCCTTGAACATTAAAAACTCCCTCTTTTTTATTTATTATTCGTGACTTTGATTTGAATTAATTCTGACCGGATTTATGTTTTTCGGAATTGAAAAGCTTATAGGCACCCGTCCAGCTAATCGCCTTTCCGTTCACATCCACACTATGCGTTCCGTCTGGGTTAGCTTCATCGCCTAAGGCTAAGCCAACGGTTTGTCCGTCTTTTGTTTCAATCAAGATAAATTCAGCTGCGCCGCCTTCAAAATGTGAAACGGATTTTACCGCGCTATGGCTGCCAATCGTATATTCGGCGGTCGGATTATAATCCCCATGCGGTTCAATGACGGAGACAAAGGAGACGCCCTCATTTGTCTTTGCGCGCAGCATAAAACCGGGTTCGGGCTTCAGATTGAAATTCGGGTCATTCGCGCCGATTTGTGTAAAAACAACTTTCGAATTGGCAGGAACGGCGGACGACACGCTGTAGAATTTTTTATCGAGCAACCATGTCACTTGCGAGAGCCCGTCAACAGGGTCTGCCTCTGCGACTTTCCAAAGATATTGATAGCCATTTTTATCGCCGAGCTGCGCGCGTTTGAGTGGGTCGGCTTGCACCTCAAAATTCGTCTCAATCAGGTGACCATTATAGTGGAATGGCAAATCATAACTATGCGGCTGCTCCGCATGGGCTTCGACCAAATCAACAATGATTGGACCTGAAAACGCCGCATCTTCAATCATTGCGACAGTCCGGCCAATTCTAACATCATCATAGGCTGTCGAAATTTCGGCAGAGGTGATTTTAACGCCGTCCTCATTTATGAACTCGCCGAGGGTCGGGGCATGTTGATTGCCAATTCTCACATCGCCATTGAAATGGCTCGTCTCATCAACAACGAGCGCATTATGCGCCACAGTTTGTTTCGCATATTTATTATTTTCTGCGAGATAATGGCCGCCAAATTTGGCTTCAATATTCAGAAAACGCGCCGCGCCATAATCGCGCAAAATTTCATGACCCGCATCATAGACAATCAAGCCCATCTTATCGAAATGCCCATGGCCCAATCCTTGGGAAGTGTTTTTGGCAATAGCCGCTAGTCCCTTTGGATCATTAGACGCTCTTAAAATATCCAGCGCGCCTTCGGTGCCTGACTGACCATCGCCGAGGCGCATGGATCTATATTCAAATGGCGTCGCCTTTCCGGCCGCGAGGTCCCGAGAGAGCTTGCGGCTCTCAGGCGTCAGAACAAATGTGTCTTGTTCGGCTGCGATGGATAATAACCCCGTATCGCCCGTTAAATCATAAACAATGGCGACAGCATTCAGAAGTTCGTCGGTTCGAATACCCTTTTCTTTAATGGCGTCATTAATGGGGAAAAATAGCCCGCCATAGTTCTGATGAATTAAAGAATAAGTCGCCGTCTTTAAAATGCCGTCACGTTTTTCAAAAATCTTGCGTTCTGGATTATTTTTCTCGACAGCTTGCGCAAAAATAATGAAAGGTTTTAGCGCGAAGCGGTGATAATATGGGCCCTCATTATAATATCCATCAGGCGAAAAGAGCACATCCATTTGTTTGATGAATCCCGCTTTTCCGGATTTATCTAATCCCATTAAGGCCTGTTCGACATACTCATCATCGCCAATGGCATAACCTGTTAGGCCAACCGCCGCCGTGGCCCATGTGCCGTGGTTATGCACCTTATTAAAGGTCTCAGGCGCGCCGACAGATAGAAAATCTGCCATGTTTCGGAGCAAATCTGTTTCTATTTTCTCTCGTTGTTCACTGGTTAGCGTGTCTTTTATCGCATCGTAAGTTTGAGAGACATTTAGCAGGAACATACTCTCATTCAAATTTTGCCAAAACATTCTACCGGGAGATTGTTCTTTCTTTGCGGGGTGTATTCCATAACCTGGATAAACCTCTGCATAGTCCAGCATGGCTTTCCCTGCGAACTTTGCATATTTCTTTTCGCCCGTCAGTTTGTATAGTTGGCCTATATCATAAAGCATAAACCCATTGGCTTTGTGAGTTTCGTGCGTATATCCCCCGCCCGGGTCTTTTGGCGTCGGGATAGTCAGGGGCGCACGCATGACGACATCTAGGTTCCGTTCGGCTGCCGCGATGGTTTGATCAAAACCAGATGCCGCGGCGGGTTGCGTTGGTAATTTATCCGTCACTTTTTTAGGTGCGTCTGAAACGGTCTGGGGGGAACAGGCGGCAAGGCATAAGGCCGCCCCACTCAAAAGAAAGGCGCGGATCATTTTTCACCCCGATTGTTTTCTAGAATGGCCGTATTTTCTTCATCACTATTTAATTCGCGAACACGCGGCGCGGCAGAGCCGCCAAAATCATTACTGATGATACGGGTCTTGGGCTCGCCAACCGTGTGATCAACGATGATAGGCCGCGCTTTGGTAAAGCGGTTGCCTTCCAGCAAGGTCACTTGCGCGCCGTGAAGACGGAAACTCCCGCCGGATTTATTCCGCTTATTCCCGCCGACATTATTAAAACTAGAATTGGTGACTGTTACATGCGGGCCAAATGTACTTTCATCTGTCCCGCCGCGGTAAACATCTGCGATGGTGCCGCCAATATTTGAAAATTCAGAATCTGTAATTGTGAGATATTCAGAAGCGTAAATTCCGTAATCATCCGTTTCGCGGTCAAGACGTAGGACATGTCCAGTCACATCAGAAATTTTGACGCGCTCTAAGAGGATAGAATCTGCAAATGTGCCTTTCGCAGCAGAGATGACGTCATAAGAATGATTGACGTCCAAATCTTCAAATTCAGTGTCGATAATCTCCAAACGGTAATTATCGAGCATGGAATAAGGGCTCGTGCGAATAACGACATTACCCACATTATCTGGTGTTTCTGAGCCAGAAATTTTCAGCCCTTCAATCCGCAGATTACCGCCATCTTGAATTTCGAATAAAGCGCTGCGCTCATAAAGCAAAGTCGCTGCGCCGCCACCGTCAATCTTGATGGTCTTATCCAAAGACACAACACGGTCTGCGATATGGGTGCCGGGCAGGAGACGAATCGTATCGCCGTCTTTCGCCTCTGCGGCGATTTTAGCTAGATTGCCTTCGCCCGGTTTAACGCTGTGTGTTTGACCTGATCCAAATTCGGTTAAAGCTCCAGCTTTTGGATAGTAGGACGCCCCTGTTTGGTCTGCCTGTGTAACGACTAAATCCTTTGGTGCGCCCGCTTCGACATTTCCAACTGGATAGAGCAAGCCGTTTGAGGCACGCTTCAACTTGACGTCCTGAACATCAAATTTATCAGCCAAAGGCGCGAGCGCAACGTTGCTGATGTTATCCTTAAAGGCGATACCGGACATGTCGTCATAGACGGTCATGCTATTGCGGCCCTTTGCGTGGACAACGAGATTTTTCTCCATACTGGTATTGGTCGGAGGTGCGCTACGTTCGGAATCACTGCCCGCACCCAGTTGAATATTATCACTGTCAATCAAAGAGTTATTCGTCATCACGGAATCGATCACAGGATCATAACGATTGATTGGGCCGTTCGGCACGCCGTTCATAACCACCAATGCGCCGCCAAAGCGAGAGCCGGTTAAGCCTTCCATATAATTATCACGCACTGTCTGCCGCGCATTAATGACGCGGAAACCGCCCGTGTGGTCGACCCCCTCTCCCAAAAATACATTCCGTTCGATTAAGTTATCATTGCCGTGACGCAAGGTCAGCGTGCCCCGAGATTTAGAGAATGTATTATTCCGGAAGACATTTTTGCCCGATTTGGATGAAATGATCTCGACTTCTCCGTCGCAGCGATCAAAATAATTATTTTCGACCAATGTTTGGCTGTCCGTGCGCGAATATTTACTCGTCCCAATCCGCAAAGTTTCCCCGCCATTTGAGCCTAAGATTGGACGCGGGCCGAAATAATTATGGTCGATACGGTGCTTATTTTTTTGACTGGCTTCACTGTCGAGGCGAACCGCCATGGTCACGCCTTTATTGCGCTTATTAATGAGCGAGTTATGGTCAAACCGATTATTCTTCCCATACATCATCACCCAGAAATCAACGGCTGTACGCTCTGGCGGATTATAATCATCGATGACAACATTATGGACGCGGGAGTTATTGGCCAAATCTGTCTTTGTTCGGCGGAATGAAATCACTTCACGTGTTGGCGTATATCCCTCAGTAAAAACCAAACCCGAGACTTCAAGCCAGTCCCCAGACAGGCGCAAGTTGGATTGGCCTGTCAGCAAAACCTCACCCGGCGTCTCAGCCCGGAGACGAATGGGATTATCTTCCGTGCCTTGACCCGAGAATAGGATTTCAAAATTTTCCCATCGGCCATTTGCAAGGACGATCGTATTACCGGGGCTTAGGGACGCAGCCGCATCGGCATATTCTTCTTGCGTGGAAACGAGGGTTTCATTTTCAGCCAGATCAGCCGTTTTTTCTGATTTAGCTGGAGCACTTTCAGAAGGACTGGCGATAGAATTTTCAGAGGCCGAAGGCGCGCAGGAAGTGAGCGACGTACTCAACAAAAGCGCTGTCCCCACACCGATAAGGGCTAGGGAGCGCCGCAATGCATTAAACTGAATAATCTGGTTTCGTAGCGTCAAAATATATCCCCTGATTTCACAGAATCGCCGCTCTGTTTACAAGAGTTTTGGGCTGGCGGCGTACAGTATGTTAAGCACGATATAAGCCAGCCATGTCAACCAGTTATTCAGACCAATTTTTGAAACTGGTCTAAAAGCTGTAAATGTTACGAAAGCTGTTGTGACAACATATAGCGCGAGCGGCTCTCGGAGACCTGACGTTGAAGCTCTTTATAAGCCTGCTCCTCAGTGTCCTTCAAAAGCGCATTGATTAAAGTGGAGAAATGCGCCCGCATAGCCGCTCTGGACGCCACGGAATCGCGCCGTCGCAGCGCATCTAAAATAGCCCGATGCTCATCATCCCGGTTTGAGTTTTCTCTGGCGCAAGCTTCTGCATAGACCTTTTGCAGTTGAGCTGCCTCTGTCCGCATCTTCCAAAGACTATCTACAACAAAAAGTATCGCGTGATTTTTCGTCGAGCGCGCAATGGTCAAATGAAATTCTGCATCTGCCTCTTCGGGTGTCAGTTCATCCTCAACCTTTTCGTCCATGACATCAATGAGATGCTCTAAACGGTCTAAATCTTGTTCGGAGATCATAGTAGCTGCAAGCGCCGCTGACTCGCCTTCATATAAGCATCGGGCTTCGGTCAGCTCAAAGGGGCCAACTTTTGGCAATCCGTAAACGGGCAAATTTGTTTGATCGAGAACATAAACGCCAGAGCCAACTTTAATCTCGACTCGTCCCTGCGCTTGCAGAGCGATTTCAGCCTCGCGGATAGATACTCGGCTGACTTCAAATCGTTTTGCGAGCTCACGTTCACCCGGCAAACGTGAGCCTGGCGGAAAAACTCCAGAATCGATCATTTCCAATATCTTATTGGCAACCGTATGATACAGTCTTTGGTCTGACATGATTTGGCCTTCTCCACCCTACATAATTAGAGAGACTTTAGGAGGAAGGCCCGACGCGAGTCTATACCGATTTTCAATAGGGAGTCTATTTTCTTTAAATCGGTATAGATATTCAAACCTATCTCTCCTGCCTCGTGATTAGAACGACCGCGAGATTAACCATTTATAGCGCCTACAATTCTAACGTTAGTCATGTTGACAATCATCTTTAAAAATCAACCCTGCAATTATTTGACTCTACTTTCTTTACTGAAAGACACTACAACCAAAAAATGCATACCAAATTTTCTTAATTGGTATTACCTTTTTATCGTATCTTGTACAGTATAAGATAGAGAAAAATTAAGAATTGGGGCCACTTATGATAGAAAGGCAGATCTCATTTAAGGCCATAAAT
>CAYWSI010000065.1:0-10558 GCA_964460585.1 uncultured Algimonas sp. | reverse complement strand
CGAAACCTGCAAATTTGTCTTTAAAGCGAGAGACGCGTCCGCCGCGGTCCATAAGCTTCGCATCGCCGCCTGTCCAAGCCGGATGTGTTTTCGAGTCAATATCGAGGACGAGCGTATCGCCTTCTTTGCCCCATGTAGAGCGTGTTTCATATGTTGTGCCGTCAACCATTTTGACGGTGATCATGTGGTAATCTGGGTGTATATCGGATTTCATGTCCATTAGCCTTTTATCTGGTCACGGGGTTGCGTTGTAAGGTCTCCCGCTCGCGAGCGCGCCGTATAGAGGGGCGCATGGATTTGGTCAAGCTTTGGGCGACAGCTCCGTCATATATGTGCTGAAGTGTTTGACGGCCTTAGTGAACTCTGCGGCTGACGCGCCATTTAGAATTTTTGCATTCAATGTGTCTGCGAGTTTCGAGCTAATCAGGTCATAATGCTGCGCGCCGAGCTTTGTCATATGAAGCGCGCCAATTCTCTTATCCTCTTGGCTAGGTGTTCGCTTGATAAGACCGGTTTTGATGAGGCTGGCCACAGCGCGGCTGACGATAGTTTTATCCATGGGCGTGACAGAGGTGACCTCAGCGGAAGAGCGTCCAGGCTTATCTGCGACGGCCGCAAGCACTCGCCATTGGCTTTGATTGAGACTAGCCTCTGTTCGGACGACTTCCAAGGTGTAGCGGCTGATTTGATCGGCTAGAACGACGACTTGATAGGCCCAGAAATTATCAAGTTCGATATGAGTCGTGGGTGAGCTGTCCATAGTCTCTGTGTAAAGAAATAGGTTGCAATTGCAACATTATATTGATAGTTGCTATCGCAACAAAATAAGTAATACCTTCGGAGTCCCCATGGCCGACCTATTTGAAAATCCCGCTGGATTAGACGGGTTTGAATTCATCGAATTTTCAGCCCCCGAAAAAGGCGTGTTGGAGCCGGTCTTTGAGGTGATGGGTTTTACGAAAATTGCGCGCCATAGATCGAAAGATGTCGAGCTTTGGCGTCAGGGCGGTATTAATCTGATTACGAATTATGAGCCCCATACGGCGGCATGGTATTTCTCGCGCGAGCATGGCCCGAGCGCTTGCGGCATGGGCTTTCGCGTTAAGGACGCCAAGAAAGCTTATGACCATCTTTTAAAACAGGGCGCCGAGCCTGTTGAGCTTGCGCCGGGTCTAATGGAGCTCAATATTCCAGGAATACGCGGGATTGGCAATTCGATTATCTATCTCATTGACCGCTATGAAACAGGGGATGAAGCCAGCAGCCTGTCCATTTATGATATTGATTTCGAATATTTGGAGGGTGTGGACCGCAATCCCGTTGGATGTGGTTTTGATGTCATCGACCATCTGACCCATAATGTGTATGGCGGGCGTATGGCGTATTGGGCGAAATTTTATGAGACGCTCTTTAACTTCCAAGAAATCCGCTATTTCGACATTAAGGGTGAATATACAGGTTTGACCTCAAAAGCCCTGACTGCGCCAGACGGGAAAATCCGCATCCCGCTCAATGAAGAAGGTAAAAGTGGCGGCGGTCAAATCGAAGAATTTCTGCGTGAGTTTAACGGCGAAGGCATACAGCATATTGCGCTGATTTGTGATGACCTCATCGCCTGTTGGGATAAGTTGAAAGAAAATGGCGTGCCCTTTATGACAGCTCCGCCGAATACCTATTATGATATGCTCTCGGGACGGCTTCCGGGACATGGCCGTGATGAAGCCGAATTGAAATCCCGAGGGATTCTGCTCGACGGAACCACGGAGGGCGGCCAACCGCGTCTCTTGCTCCAGATTTTTGCCCAGCCGCAAGTCGGTCCGGTTTTCTTTGAATTTATCCAGCGTGTGGGCGATTACAAAGACGGTTTCGGCGAAGGGAACTTTAAAGCCCTGTTTGAATCGATAGAGCGAGACCAGATTGAACGCGGGGTTTTGGAAGGGGCTGACGCATGAGTATCAAGACAGACGGCTTCCATCATGTTGCTTACCGTTGCCGCGACGCTCGTGAGACGGTGGAGTTTTACCAGACACATTTAGGCATGGATTTTCAGCTCGCTATTGCAGAGGACCATGTGCCCTCGACAGGGGCTTATGATCCTTACATGCATATCTTCTTAGATGCGGGGAATAATAATGTTCTCGCCTTTTTTGAACTCCCCGAACAACCCGAGATGGACCGCGATCACAACACGCCCGAATGGGTGCAGCATATTGCTATGCGTGTCGGGAGCCTTGATGAACTTCTTGCGGCAAAAGCGAGCCTAGAGGCGGCAGGGATAGATGTGCTTGGCCCGACCCATCACGGAATTTTCAAATCCATCTATTTCTTTGACCCCAATGGGCACCGTTTAGAGCTCGCCGCCAACATCCATACGGATGAGCAGATGAAGCAACTCCATGAGGTCGCGCCAGCGATGTTGGCGGAATGGTCCGAGACGAAAAAAGCCCCGCGCCATGCGGCGTGGCTGCATGAAAAAATTAAGAACGAAAGCTAGATATGAAACTCGCATCCCTAAAACATGGCCGTGATGGCTCTCTTATTGTTGTCTCGCGTGACCTCACAAAGGCGACGAATGCCGCCGATATTGCCCCAACGCTGCAAGCGGCTTTGGATGAGTGGGACGTTCTCGCGCCGCAACTCGCGGCTCGATATGAGCTGCTGAATGCAGGACAAGTTGAGAGTTTTGCTTTCCAAGAAACCGCTTGCGAGTCCCCTTTACCCCGGGCCTATGCGTGGATGGACGGTTCTGCCTATCTCAATCATGTCGAGCTTGTCCGCAAAGCGCGCGGCGCGAAAGTGCCGGAGAGTTTTTACTCTGATCCGCTCATGTATCAGGGCGGCTCTGACACATTTATCGGCCCCCGCGACGCTATTCTCGCCAGCGACGAAGCCCATGGTATCGATATGGAAGCGGAAATAACGGTAATTACAGATGATGTGCCCATGGGTGTTTCCGCCGAAGATGCGCTTGACCACATTAAGCTTATCATGCTCGTTAATGATGTCTCATTGCGCGGGCTTATTCCGAATGAACTTCGTAAAGGATTTGGTTTTGTGCAGGGTAAAGCGTCTTCTGCTTTTTCACCTGTGGCTGTTACGCCAGATGAACTTGGCGGGGCTTGGAAGAACGGCACGATCGATCTGCCTTTGCTTGTCGATTATAACGGCGCGCCTTTCGGGAAAGCCAATGTCAAAACCGATATGACCTTTCATATGGGCGAACTTGTCGCCCATGCCGCAAAGACCCGTGATTTGTGTGCGGGTGCGATTATCGGCTCAGGCACAGTGTCTAATAAGTTTGAAGGCGGTGAGGGCAAGAAAATCGAAGATGGCGGCGTCGGCTATAGCTGTATCGCCGAAATCCGCATGATTGAAAAAATCCAAACGGGAGAGTTCATCACGCCCTTTATGCGCTTCGGCGATAAAGTCGGCATTGAGATGAACGATGCCAAGGGAAACTCTATTTTTGGACGCATTGAAAATACTGTCGAAAAATATGAAGGCCCTCAAGTCTAATGATGACCCTTCACGGATATTGGCGGTCTTCGGCGAGTTACCGCGTGCGTATTGCGCTCGCGCTCAAGGGCGTTGACGTCAATCATATCGCCGTGAATTTAAGGGACGGCTCGCAGAAGCAGCCTGAACATCGCGCCCGCAATCCGCAAGTTTTTGTACCTGTCTTGGAATTGGAAGACGGCACACAGCTTACGCAATCCATAGCGATTATTGATTATCTGGATGGGGTCTATCCGAAACCAAATCTCCTTCCGAAGGATGCGGTTTTGCGCGCAAATATACTCTCGGCAGCCTTGACGATTGCTGCTGATATTGCGCCTATCCAGAACCTCTCTGTCCTCAAATATATTCGCGCTGAACATGGCCAAGAGGATGCGGATGCTAAAGACTGGGCCCGCCATTGGATTAAGACGGGTTTTACCGCGCTTGAGACCCGCGCGGCCGCCTCAAAGACAAAGTTTATGTTTACGGATGAGCCTATGTTGTTCGAAACCTGCCTTATCCCGCAGGCCTATAATGCGCGGCGTTTCGGTGTTGATATGAGCCAATTTCCGCGCTTATCAGAGATAGATGCGAGATGCCGAGAGCTACCAGCATTCCAGCGTGCCGCCCCTGAAAATCAACATGATGCACCATAAACGGCTGACTTAATTCGCGCCGAAGTTTCGACTATATCGCGCGCTTTTTCAAAGCTATGCAGTCCTATGACTATAAAGGGTTCAGCAGATTTAGACGTGTTGATTATCGGCGCGGGTATTGGCGGTTTGACGCTGGCCCATGCTCTGATTCAGCGCGGGAAAAATGTGCGCGTCTTAGAAAGCGCGCCTGCGCTCGAAACTGTCGGGGCGGGGATACAAATTTCGCCCAATGCCGTGAAAGTGCTGCGCGCGTTAGGTTTAGAAAAAGCCGTCACCGCAAATGCGTTTCAACCCCGCGCGATAGAAGCGCGGATGGGGCGTTCTGGCCGCTCCGTTTTTGAAATTCCGCTCGCTCTCGAGGCAGAAAAACGCTGGGGCGCATCTTATCTCCATATTCACCGCGCGGATTATATTACGGCGCTATCGGAAACGCTTCCCGTGGGCACCATAGAATTAAATGCCCGCGTGAAATCCTATCAACACACCGAAAATGATGTCTCTGTTTCTCTTGCGGATGGCCGTAAACTTACTGCGCCATATCTCATTGGGGCAGATGGTATTCGGTCAGTCATGCGTGCGCAAATGCTAGGGCCAGATGCGCCACAATTTACAGGCAATATGGCGTGGCGCGCGGTCGTACCCGCAGAGCGATTGGGAGAGCTCGTGCCAAACCCAACGGCTTGCGCGTGGTTCGGCCCTAACCGACATGCGGTGACTTACCGCTTGGGCGCACAAGGGCAGCTCGTCAATTTCGTCGGCGTGGTGGAACAAGAGAGCTGGCAAGAAGAAGGCTGGTCCTTGCAAGGCGATAAGGCCGAGGCATTGAGAGATTTTGAGGACTGGCATCCCGTTATTTGCAATTTGCTCGAAAATGCGGATGAGCTCCACCGCTGGGCCTTATTCGACCGTGCGCCGCTGGAAAAATGGGTCGAGGGCCGCGCCGCGCTAATGGGAGACGCCGCTCACCCGATGCTGCCGTTTCTGGCCCAAGGCGCGGCTATGGCTGTTGAAGATGCGTGGGTCTTGGCCGAGGTGATTGCGTCGGGACTGGATTTATCGGCTTATCAAAAGCTGCGGCGCTCCCGCACGTCCAAAGTTCAATCGGCGTCACGGGCAAATATGGGCCTTTTTCACAAAACCTCCCTGCCAGCACAGCTCTTGACCTATGGTCCGATGTGGGCAGCGGGAAAGCTTGTGCCTAGTCTCGTCCATCGCCGAATGGATTGGCTCTATGGATATGACGCGGCGTTCAAATAGCGGGAGAATTTGTCGTCTATATGGACCTGCTGACAAAGTCGTCTGCAGTCTTGCTTTTTTTTAGAAGGAAAGTGACTTGCTAGACGTGTATGCAACTATAAAGAACTCTCACGTATTGCTTACTGAAAGTCGTTCATGTCAAAATTAGTCTACGCTGGAATTGGTCTTATCGGTCTTGCCGTTGCAGTTTGGTTTTTTGTTTTTAAACCTGAGGCGCCCGCTGAAGCTGGCGGCTTTACCCTTGAGACGGCGAAAGTCGAACGCGGCGAAGTCGCGCAAATTGTCTCCGCGTCTGGTGCAGTGCGGGCTCTGACCACGGTTGAAGTCGGCTCGCAAGTCTCTGGACAAATTATCGCGCTCAATGCGGATTATAATTCCGAGGTGGCGGAGGGTGAAATTATCGCGCTTATCGACCCGCAAACTTTTGAAACGCGCGTGGCATCAGGGAAAGCCGATGTTCAAAGCGCTGAGGCAGGCCTGTCGGTACAGCGCGCTAATATTGCAAGTGCTGAAGCCACCTTGGCGCAAGCCGAACGTGACTATGCGCGTCAACAAGCGCTCTTTGCTGCGGATGCGGTCGCCCAATCGACATTGGAAGATAATGAGCGGGCGCTTGCCGTGGCGAAAGCCAATTTAAATGTAAGCCGCGCGCAATTACAAACCTCGCAAGCCAGCTTGTCCCAGAGGAAGGCGTCTCTGCAATCAGCCGAAGTAGATTTAGAGCGAACCATTATTCGCTCGCCCATCGACGGTGTTGTGATTTCCAGAGATGTGGATGTCGGCCAAACTGTTGCGGCGAGTTTTTCTGCGCCGGTCTTATTCACCATTGCACAAAACCTAGAGGACATACGGATTGATGCTTCTGTTGTTGAAGCCGATATTGGCGGCATCAATGCAGGAGACACCGCCGAATTTACCGTGGATGCCTATCCCGATCAAAATTTCACGGGCACGGTTGAGCAGGTTAGGCTCGCTTCTGAAACGCTGCAAAATGTCGTCACCTATACGGTCGTGATTGAAGCGAAAAACCTAAGAGGCCGCTTACTGCCCGGGATGACGGCCAATGTCGAAATTACGGCGGATAAGCGAGAAGATGTTCTGCGCATCGCCGAATCGGCTATTCGCTTCCGCCCGCCATCCAGCGGGCCAGAGGTATTAGAAGCTTCAGGCCAAGCTCAGCGCGGCGGCGGTCAAGGACGCGGGCGAGGTGGTCCGGGTGGCGGCGCTCTGCAATTCCTCAACAACGTCGATATTAGCCAAGAGAAAAGAGACGCGATTCAAGCCGATATGCGGACTGAATTTGCCGCTGTTCGCGCGGCTTTAGGGGAGCGCGCGCAATTTGACCGCAATGCGATGCGTCAACGCATGCAGGCCGCAACGGATAAAGTTCTTTTGCGCAACCTCACCAGCGAGGAATATAAAGCGGTACAGGAACAAATAAATGCACAGGCGTCTGTGACCCGTGTAGAGGCTTATATACCTGCGGCAGACGGGAAGCTTCAGAAGACATCGCTCGTCTTGGGACTACAAGATGGGGCCTATGCTGAAATTCTACGCGGTGCTGAGGTTGATGATGAGCTTGTGACGCGGGTACGCGCCGGCGCAGAGAGCAAATAGGCGAGGGGGATGACAGTCTCACCTGAAAATATGTCTCTGATATCCTGCCGTGATGTGACAAAAACCTATGTCATGGGTACGCAAGAAGTTCATGCTTTGCGCGGCGTTAATCTGGATTTTAAACCCGGTGAAATGACAGCCATCATGGGGCCTTCGGGATCAGGTAAATCCACTTTGATGAATTTAATTGGCGCGCTGGACGTGCCGACCTCGGGTACGCTGTCCATAAAGGGAAAAAACCTTGCGCAGATGAGCGCGAATGAACTGGCTGATTTGCGTAATGAGACACTAGGGTTTGTTTTCCAGCAATTTAATCTCCTCGGTCGCTCTTCGGCGCTTACCAATGTAAAGCTCCCGCTGCGTTACGCCCGAACCCCCGTGACGGATATAGAGGCCCGGGCCGCCGAATGCCTTGAGCTGGTGGGATTAGGGGACCGCATGGACCACCGTCCCATGCAGCTCTCGGGCGGGCAGCAGCAGCGTGTTGCGATTGCGCGGGCCTTGGCTGGCTCCCCGTCAATCATCCTCGCAGATGAACCTACAGGGGCGCTCGACACAAAAACCTCGGAAGAGATTATGACTCTACTGACGGAATTGGGCGAAAAGGGGATAACCGTCATTCTCGTTACCCATGAGCCGGAAGTGGCCGAATATGCCTCGCGGACAATTTATTTTCGAGACGGAAGACTAGATCAAGATAAGAGGCGCAGCTCATGAAATTTGGTGTCGCTTTAACTTCAGCTTTAGAAGCTTTGAAAAGCAATCCCTTGCGGAGTTTTCTGACCATGCTGGGCATTATGATTGGCGTGGCCTCCGTCATGGCGATGATGGCGATTAGTGACGGTGCGGCAAAACAAGTCGATGCGCAAATCTCATCTCTTGGTGCAAATAATCTAACCGTCCGCCCCGGCGCTGATCGCCGCGGCGGGCGGTCTAGCGGTGCAGGCGGGGCGACGCCTTTCACCGATGGAACCATAAAAGACCTTCAAAGCGAACCTTATGCTCTCGCGGTCAGTGCGCGTATTAATGGCTCCGGCACAGTTGTCGCCGGTGATGTCAATTGGAGCACATCTATATACGGTGTGAATACAGATTATTTCGTCAGTCAGGCGTGGGGCGCCACGGAAGGTCGAATCCTAGAAGATGCGGATGTCACCTCGGGTCAGGAAATGGCCGTGATTGGTAAGACCATTGCCGACACATTATTCGAGGGCTCCAATGCGATTGGTCAGCGCATTCGGGTCAATAATGTTCCGCTCACCGTCATCGGCGTTTTGGAAAGTAAAGGGCAATCTAATTTCGGAAGCGATAGAGATGATGTCATCATCGTGCCGATTGTCACGGCGCGGAACCGCGTTTTGGGCGGGCATCCGACGACGCCAAATTACGTCTCTTCCATTGAAGTCAGCGTTGTTCCGGGATTTGATATGGCAGAAGCGCAAGATGAGCTAGAGCAGCGCCTGCGCACGATACGCCGCATTCGTCCCGGAAAGTCAGATGATTTCCGCGTGTTTAACATTGCCGATTTCATTCGGGCGCGCTCCAGCACGCAAGCGACATTTGGGGTGTTATTAGCTTTTACCGCGGCTGTATCTTTGATTGTTGGCGGCGTCGGCGTCATGAATATTATGCTTGTCTCCGTGACAGAGCGCACCCGCGAGATTGGTTTGCGCATGGCGATTGGCGCGCGCGGTCAGGACATTTTAGGACAGTTTCTTTTTGAAGCCCTCGGCCTGTGCATGATTGGCGGTATTATCGGCTCTGGGCTAGGTGTAGGCGCTGCGAGGCTCGCCTCCAAAATGGGAGATTTTCCGGTTAACATCTCGCCCTTCATTGCGCTTGTCTCAATCGGGGCCTCTGTTGTGGTCGGCTTGTTCTTCGGGTTTTTCCCGGCCCGGCGGGCCGCGCAATTAAACCCAATTGAGGCGCTGCGTCATGACTAAGATGTCTCATCTTATCTGCGGCGCCGCGCTTGCGCTCTGCCTGAGTGGCTGTTCGACATTTGGTCTTGGTTCTCCATTTGATTTGGGCTCTACACCGTCTGATGCGCTCCAATCCGAAGTCGCTGCGCTGTCTGCGCCCGCTAGCTGGGTTTTAGGGCAGCAGGCCGATGGTGAGCTGGCGCAAAGATGGGCCGATGTTGTGTCGGACCCCTTATTAGATGAATATATTGAGCGCGCGCTGCAAAATAATCCGTCTTTGCGCGCGAGTGCCGAAAATGTTGCGCGGTCTGAAGCTATCGTCATCCAAGCCAAATCCGCTCGCCTGCCGCTCATAGGTGCAGATGTGTCTTCAAATGGGGGCGGCGCGTTAGAGGGTCGGAATTTTGCTGATAATTATTCCGCAGGCCTGAGCGCGAGTTGGGAAGCCGATCTCTGGGGCGGGATTGATGCGGGAATCTTAGGGTCGGAATATGATTTAGAAGCCACCCGCGCCGTCTATGAAAATGCACGCCAAGCACTCATTGCGGCTGTGGCACGGGCCTATGTTGCGGTCATTGAATCCGACTTGCTAGTCGCTTTGAGCGAGCAAACCCTTGCGGCACAAGAAGAGACCTACCGCATTGTGAATGTACGCTATGAACTGGGCGCGGCCTCACGCCGTGAGCTTGTATTAGCGGAGTCAGATGTCGCGAGCGCGAAGGATAATCTCGTTATTACAAAGGCGAATAAGCGCACTGCGGCTCTGTCCTTAGAGGCGCTGCTTGGCGAATATCCGAATGCCGATATTGCCGTCTCTGCGAATTTCCCGAATTTATCTCCGTTGTTTGAAACGGGGACGCCGACAGAAATGCTTCGGCGGCGCCCTGATGTTGTGGCGTCCGAATTTGCTGTGCTCAGCGCCTTTCAAGCGACCCGAGGAGCTCGGGCGGATGGCTGGCCTAGCCTGACCTTATCTGGGGGCATTGATACAGGGTCAGGAAATATCACTGACCTCCTTGATCCTATTTCAGTTTTTTATTCATTAGGTGCGCGGCTCGCGGATGTCTTATTTGACGGCGGGTTGACCCAGGCCAGAATCGATGTGGCGAGCGCCAGTCAAAGGCAAGCGCTGGCCGATTATGGTCAAACGGCCTTGGATGCTTATTTTGACGTCGAAACGGCACTCAATGATATTCGTACCCTGTCTGAACGCGTGCCGCATGTCAGCAGAAATGCCGAAACCGCCCGCGAAACCTTAAGGCTGTCAGAAATTCAATATAAAGAAGGTGCTGTTGACCTCCTGGATGTTCTGACCTTTCGTCAGCGTAGTTTTCAGGCCGATAGTGTCGAAATCACCTTACGCGGCCAAATTATAGAGGCCCGAATCGCGCTTTATCTCGCGCTTGGCGGGACGGCTAATTCTGTGAGTTCATTATAAGCTGAGCTTAGCGAGGCTTTCGCCGTACTCTCTCTGTAAGCGACGGAATGTTGCTGATTTGTCACAGTTTAAGTAAATAGCGACATTGGTAGGACCAATTTATCAGCATTGGTCGACTTATCCTCTTGACAGTGTGTAGTCCATTAGTTCACTCCAAACGATGTAAGAAG